>CAYRXK010000053.1:0-16180 GCA_964428265.1 uncultured Treponemataceae bacterium | reverse complement strand
GAAACCTACGTCCGCCGCTTCCCGAAGGCGAAGTTCTTCGCCGGCAAGAAGCCCTGGGAGCAGAAGGTCGACATCGCGATGCCCTGCGCCATCCAGAACGAGCTGAACGGCGAGGACGCCAAGACCCTTCTGGCCAACGGAGTCAAGGTCGTGGTCGAAGTGTCCAACATGGGCTGCACCCCCGAAGCCTGGAAGCTTTTCATCGAAAAGAAGATCCCCTTCGGCCCCGGCAAGGCCGCCAACGCCGGCGGCGTCGCCACCTCCGGCCTTGAAATGAGCCAGAACTCCATGCGCCTGGCCTGGTCCGCAGAAGAAGTGGATCGCCGCCTGCACGAGATCATGGTCAACATCCACGCGGCCTGCATCAAGACCGCCGAGCAGTACGGCTACCCCGACAACTACGTGGTCGGCGCCAACATCGCCGGCTTCAAGAAGGTCGCCGACGCCATGATCGCGCAGGGCCTGGTCTAAGGCTCCGTTCCTGCCGAATGCGCATGGCGCCCTGTGCGCCGGAAGCATCGCAAGGCCGCCTTCACGGGCGGCCTTTTCATTTCCCGTTCATCCAGGTTCGCGCATGGGCAGCGCACCTCGTTGACCTCCGGCGCACGGGCCGGTAAGGTGCCTTCCGGAGGACTCCAGGATGAACCGAATCGCCCTGCCGGGATCGCTGGCCGGCCGCATCGCCGCGCCGCCATCCAAAAGCTCCATGCAGCGCGCCATTGCCTGCGCCCTGCTCGCGGACGGCGAGTCCCTGATCCGCAACCCCAGCTTCTGCGATGACGCGCTGGCGGCCATGGAGCTCGCCCGGGCCCTGGGCGCCGGGGTGCTGCGCGAACCCGGCCTCGTGCGCATCGGGGGGGCGGCACGCAGGTTCTCCGAAGCCCGCGGGCGGCATCCCGACGGCGATGAATCCGGGATCGCGCCGCGGCTCGCCTGCGGGGAATCCGGCCTGTGCATGCGCATGTTCACGCCGGTCGCCGCCCTGCTGCCCGGCGCGCGGACGCTCGAAGCCGGGGGCAGCCTCGCCCGCAGACCGATGGAAATGGTCAGCGCTCCGTTGCAGGCGCTCGGCGCTGCGGCGGAAACCTCCGGCGGCTTTCCCCCGCTTCGGATACGCGGCCCGCTGCGCGGCGGCAGCATCCGGGTGGATGCCCGCGCAAGTTCACAACTCCTGACCGGACTCCTCATCGCGCTGCCCTTCGCGGCCGAATCCTCTAGCCTGAAGGTGGACAACCCCGTCAGCACGGGCTACCTCGACCTCACCCTGGACACCATGCGGGCCTTCGGCGTGCGGGCCGCGCGCGATTCCGGCTTTACGCGCTTCGACATTCCGGGCGGCCAGCGCTACCGCGCCTGCGACTTCACCGTGGAAGGCGACTGGAGCGGCGCCGCCTTCCTGCTGGTGGCGGGCGCCATCGCGGGCATCCGGCAAGGCGCCATCGCGGGCAGTCTTCCAGACGCCGCGGCTGAAGGCATCACCGTCACGGGCCTGCAGCGCGCTTCCAGCCAGCCTGACCGCGCCATCCTGGACGCGCTCGAACGCGCCGGCGCAGGCCTGGAGTTCGACGATGCGCGCGCCGAAGTCCGCGTCGCGCCGGCGCCCGGACTCCGGGGGTTCGAATTCGACGCCCGTGACTGTCCCGACCTCTTCCCGCCCCTGGTCGCGCTCGCCTCGGCGTGCAAAGGTGAATCCCGGATCGAGGGCGCCTCGCGCCTGAAGGCCAAGGAGAGCGACCGCGCCAGCGTCCTGATCGGGGAATTCGCGTCGCTCGGCATTACGGTTCGCCGCGACGGCGACGCGCTCGCGGTTTCAGGCGGCAGGCTTCGGCAGGGCAGGGTGGATTCGCACGGCGACCACCGCATCGCGATGGCGGCGGCGGTCGCGGCGCTCAGGCTGGACGGCGGGGCGGGGAATGCCGCGGGTGCGGGGGTAGAGATCGAGGGCGCCGAATGCGTGGCCAAGTCATGGCCGGGCTTTTTCGACGACCTCGATTCCCTCAGGATCCGGTAGGGCCCGCCTCGATCAGTCCCTGATGTTCTCGCGCAGGCTGTCCAGGAATTTTTTCATCTCTCCGTAGTCGCGGTCGCGGATGATGTGCGTCAGGTAGGCCAGTTTCGAGGTGATGAGCTCGAGCTGGCGCGGCGTGTACTGGTTGAACAGGATTTCCGCGAGCAGGCGGTCATCCTCGGCCAGCAGGCCCTTCGCGATGGCCATGTGCTTCTTGAAGTTCGTGCCCGGCGCATCCTGTTTTTTCATGCAGGCGGCGAACACCAGGGTCGAGGCGAAGGGGGTGGCCAGCGAATACGCAACGGTGCGATCGTGCCCCTCGAAATCGGATTCGAAAAGGCGGATTTTCCGCGCGGCGTAGAAATCGCGGAAGAAGGCCAGGCCCTCGGCGCAGGATTCGTTGATAAGCACCGCGCTCTCGCCCGACAGGTCGCGGAAATTCGCCAGCGTCGGACCGAACATGGGGTGGCTGGACACGAAGGGCCTGCCGATGCGCGCGTAGTAGGCATCCAGGCCCGTCTTCACCGAGGCGATGTCCGCCAGGATGCAGGACTCGGGCAGGTGCGGCAGCAGCAGGTCGAAGGCGTTTTCGGTCTCGCCGAGCGGCGTGCAGTTGATGCACAGCTCCGGCCTGACCGCGTCCAGGTCGGCCAGGTCGAGAATCCGCTGCACCTTGATGAAGTATTTCAGTTTCCTGGGATCCGTGTCGTATACGAACACCTCGTGATCCCAGCACAGTTCCTCGGTGAGCCAGGCGCCCATGCGCCCCGCGCCTGCGATGAAAATCCTCATGGCGTTCAGAGCCTCATCTCGCGGTAGCAGCCGAGCACCTTGAAATTCGCGCTCGATGCGGCCGCGCGGTCGATGGCCGCGGCCACGTTCGGGTCGCGGATCGATCCGTCGAAGTCGATGAAGATCGCGTACTCGCCGGGCTTGTCGGGCACGGACTCGATGCGCGACAGGTTGATGCCCGAGCCCGCGAATACTTCGAGCACCCGGAACAGGGCGCCGGCCTTGTCATTGGTCGTGAATACCGCCGAACACTTGGTGCCGTCGCCCTCGCCGTCGTGGGTCGCGAGGACGAAAAAGCGGGTGCGGTTGACCACGTCGTCCTGGATGTCGTCCTTGATCGTTTCCAGGCCGTAGATTTCGCCGGCAAGCTTCGAGGCGATGGCCGCCACGCCCTTGGGCCTGGTTTCGGCCAGGAGCCGGGCGGCTCCGGCGGTATCGTATTCCTGCACCGGTTCCAGGCGGTTGCGCGCCAGGAAGCGGCGGCACTGCGACAGGGCCTGCGGGTGCGACCAGGCGGTCCTGAGTTCGCGGTGGTCGGCCCCGGGAATGCAGAGCAGGCAATGGGAAACCGGCATGTCCACCGCCGCCACGATGCGCAGGTCGGTGTGCAGCAGGATCGAATTCACCGGTCCGACCAGGCCGCCCAGAGTGTTCTCGACCGGCACGATCCCGTAGTCGAACAGGCCTTCCTGCACGGCGTCGAACACGTCCTCGAAGGCGCGGCAGGGCATGGTGGCAGATTCGGGCGCCCAGGCGCGCGCCGCCATCTCGGAGTAGGCGCCGTGCTCGCCCTGGAATCCCAGGGTCTTCAGGCCCTTTTCCTGCAGCGCCTTGGACTGCCCGATGATGGTCTTGTACAGATCCGTCGCGAATTCCGGATCGAGCACGCCGCGCGCCGAACCCGCCACCTTGCGGAGCACCTCGGCCTCGCGGCCCGAGTCGGTGGTATCCTGCTTCATCCTGCGCGTGAGGACGGCCTTTTCCATCCGCTCCCCGAGCAGTCCGAGGATTTTGGCGTCGATCGTGTCTATGCTCGCCCTGAGCGATTCGAGTGTCATGGGGTCTCCTTTGCGTGCTGGGGTAGGGCCGCGATGCCCGTGCGCGCGGCGCTGAGGTACAGGTCGGCCAGGCCCACGGCGCAGGCGGCTTCCAGGACCACCGCCGCGCGCAGGCCGATGCAGGCGTCGTGCCTGCCTTCTATTTCGAGGGTCGTCATTTCGCCGCGTTCGAAATTCCAGGTGCGCTGCGGCCGGGCGATCGATGAAGCGGGCTTCACGGCCACCCGCAGTTCGATCCGGTTGCCGTTGCTGATCCCGCCGTTTATGCCGCCCGAGCCGTTGCGCGCGGTGCGACCCGTTCCGTCCAGGTACGGATCGTTGTGTTCCGATCCGCGCATGGCGGCGGCGCGGAATCCATCGCCGAACTCGACGCCCCGCACCGCGGGCACGGAATACAGGAGATGCGCCAGCGTAGCCTCTACCGAATCGAAAAATGGTTCGCCCAGCCCGGCGGGCACGCCGTCGATCCCGATGGCGATCAAGGCGCCCACCGAATCGTCCTCGGCTCGGGCGGCCGCGATGGCGGCGTCGATATCCGCGTTTCCGCCGACCGAAAGTATCCTCGTTTCGAAGCGGAAGCCCGGAATGATCTTCTTGGCGACCGCGCCGGCGGCGACCAGGCCTACCGTGATGCGTCCCGAAAAGTGTCCCGACCCGCGCGGATCGTTCCATGCGCCGAATTTCACGCGCGAGGTCACGTCCGCATGCCCGGGGCGGGGAATGGCGCCGAAGGCCGAATAATCCTTCGAGCGCGTGTCGGTATTGCGGAATCCTATGCACAGGGGGGCGCCCGTCGTGTGTCCGAGGTAGAGGCCCGAAATGATTTCGGGAATGTCCGCTTCGCGGCGCGGCGTGGTGCCCTCGGCGCCGGATCGGCGGCGGGCCAGGTCCGGTTCGAGGTCGGGTTCCGAGAGGGGAATTCCCGAGGGAACGCCGTCGATGATGATGCCGGCCATGGGACCGTGCGATTCGCCGAAAATCTGGACACGGAAATTCCGCCCGAATGAATTCACAGGTCCTCCAGGAGGAAGGATTGGATCCGCGAAAGTCCGATGCCGCGCATCTCGACCCATCCGATGCCGAGGGGCAGGGCGAACCGGACCGAAGCGCCGCTGCGCTTCTTGTCGGCCGACAGGTACGAGGCGGCTTCCGACGCCAGCCTTTCCGCGCCGCCGCCGAAGCGCGCGGTCTCCGCCGCCCCGGCGATGTCGAAGGGCAGGCCCCAGGCGCGCACGATCCGTTCAACGCGGCGAAGGGTGGAATCATCCATGCTGCCTTCCGACCTAGACAAACGGCAGGCGAAGCCCAGGCCCGCGGCCACGGCGAATCCGTGCGGCAGCCCCGTGGCCGATTCGATTCCGTGCCCGGCCGTGTGGCCCAGGTTCAGCAGGCGCCGCGGCCCGGATTCGCGTTCGTCGGAGCGCACCACGCGCATCTTCAGCCGCTGGGATCGTGCGATGAGCGATTCGAGGGCCGCCAGTCCGGCGCCGCCCGCCACCCCCGTCAGATCGCCTGACGCGATGCGCGACGCGTGAAGGTCCGTGAATTCCTCGATCGCTGCGAAATGATCCTCGCCGTCGATGATGCCGTGCTTGATGATTTCCGCCATGCCCGACCGGAATTCGGCGGCGGGAAGACTGGCCAGCACGGCCGCGTCGCAGAAAACCAGGTCGGGCTGAAGGAACGTGCCGATCAGGTTCTTGCGGCCGCGGAAATCCACGGCGTTCTTTCCCCCCATCGACGCGTCGACCATCGCGAGCAGGGTGGTGGGGGCCACCGCGAACCGCACGCCCCTCATCCAGGTGGCCGCGGCGAAACCCGCCAGGTCGGATACCGAACCGCCCCCGAACGCGAGCACCGTGGCGCCGCGGTCCAGTTCGAGTTCCATGAACCGATCATACAGCGTTTCGAGCGACGCGAGGTTCTTGGCCGCCTCTCCCGCGGGCACGAGCGCCAACGGGAAGCCGGCCAGCGCGGAGCCATACAGATCGCATAACGCGGCATCGGTGACAACCACCGTCGACCGCGGGTCCGCCATTTCCGCGAGCGAGGCGATCCTTCCGTGCAGGATGCCTTCGTCCACTTCCCGCACGCCCGCGGGGAGCGCGCGATCCGTCAGCGCCACTTCGCGAACCTCAATCCACCGCGTCCGCGAAAACCCCGGCGTCCCGGACCGCAGCGCCGATGGGAGCCGCGCCTGCGCCGCCGGCATCGCCCGGTTTGCTTAGTTCTCCGAGTTCCTGGAGTTCCAGCATGAAGGCGCGAAGCCGCCTGAGTTTTTCCATGAGCATGCGGAACGAGCCGGGCGTAAGCTGCTGGTCCTTGTCGCTCAGCGCGGTCGAAGGATCGAAGTGAACCTCGATCTCCAGGCCGTCGGCGCCCGAAGCGACGGCCGCCAGGCTCATCGGTTCCACCAGATCCAGGATGCCGGTGCCGTGCGAAGGATCGACGAAAATGGGCAGGTGGCTTTCCTTGTGCACGGCGGGCACCATGTTCAGGTCAAGGGTGTTGCGCGTGTAGGTTTCGAAGGTACGGATGCCGCGTTCGCAGAGGATCACCTTGTCGTTGCCCTCGGCCAGGATGTACTCGGCGCAGTTCAGCCATTCCTCCAGGGTCGAGTACATGCCGCGCTTGAGCAGTATGGGCTTGCCCGATTTGCCGGCCTCGCGCAGCAGCGAGAAATTCTGCATGTTGCGCGCGCCGATCTGCAGCACGTCGGCGTATTCGCCCACCCACGAAACGTCGCGGGTGTCCACCACCTCGGTGACGATGGGCAATCCCGTTTCGCGCTTGGCCTTGTCCAGGAATTTCAGGCCTTTCAGGCCCAGGCCCTGGAAGGCGTAGGGGGAGGTGCGCGGCTTGAAGGCGCCGCCGCGCAGCATGAGGGCTCCCGCCGCCTTCACTGCCACCGCGGTGCGCACTACCTGGTCTTCGGATTCCACCGAACAGGGACCGGCTATCACCACCAGTTCCTCTCCGACCCGAACTCCTCCGATATCCATGACCGAGCGCCTGAGGCCGGGGCGAACTGCGGCGAGCTTGAGATTCTTCATGCTATCTCCCGATACGCCGCCGGGCGGCGTCACACAATGGTTGCAGGATCATACCCGCCCCCCCTGCACCGGTCAAGCCGCGCGACATATCGGCCCTTAATGTCACGTGCCATCGTGCGCCGCCAGCCGCCCGCCCCCGAACGCCGCCCGCGGTTCCGACATTGCGCGCCGTATTCCGAGGTAGTATCATGCCAGCCTCATGTACTTCAGCGAACTTGTGGCGGCCTTCGACCGCCAGCGGCGCGACCGCAACATCTACCACGACCTCATGCGCTGGCGGGTGCGCGAAGTCCTCCTGGTCGGAAGCCTCTACGATTCCTTCGTCGTCGAATCCGACGGCGTCCTCACCGAACAGATCTACGGCGAATATTTCAAGCTCAACCTCAGCACCGTGCCCCGCGTCAACAGCGCCTACACCGCGGAATCCGCCCTCGACCTCTTCCGTTCGGGCATCTACGACCTGGTCATCATCATGGCGGGGGTCGAATTCGAACGTCCCCTCTCCCTTGCCGCCGAAATGAAGGCCATCTGGCCGGACATCCCCGTCCTGCTCCTGGCCACCAACAACGCCAGCCTCGCGCGGCTGGACTACAGCCGGCCTGAACTCCAGGCGATCGACCGCGTCTTCGTCTGGAACGGCTACTCCAAGCTCTTCGTGGCGATGATCAAATATGTCGAGGATCTGCGCAACGTCGAGCACGACACCCGTTCCGGCCAGGTCCGCGTCATCCTCCTGATAGAGGACTCCATTCGCTACTACTCGCGCTACCTCCCGGTGCTCTACAAGGTCGTCCTGCGCCAGACCCAGGCGCTGATAGAAGAAGACAAGGCTACCGAAACCTACAAGCTCCTCTCCATCCGCGCGCGGCCCAAGATCCTCCTGGCCTCCGACTACGAAGCCGCGGTCAAGCTGTTCGAAGAGCACGAACCCTACCTCCTCACCGTCATCACCGACCTGCGATTCCCCCGCCAGGAGGGCAGGGAAGAGGATTCTGGCCTCGACTTCCTGCGGATGGCGCGCTCCCGCAATCCCGACCTGCCGCTCCTGGTGCAGAGCTCGGAAATCGGCGTACGCGAGCGCGCCGGCGCGATCGGCGCCTCCTACGTGGACAAGAACTCCGAATCGCTGGAACTGGAACTGCGCGGCTTTTTCCAGTCCAACCTGGGCTTCGGTTCCTTCGTGTTCAAGGACGAGGACGGCAAGGAAATCGCCAGCGCCCGCTACATCGACGAATTCCTGCAGCGCCTGCAGGAAGTGCCCTCCGACGCGATCGTCCGCCACGCCAAGCACAACCATTTTTCCGCCTGGCTCATGGCGCACGGCGAAGTCGAAATGGCGGGCATCCTGCGCAACTACAAGGTCGACGACTTTTCCGACACCGGCCAGGTTCGCGAATTCATCGCCCGCGTCATGGAAGCCGCGCGCAAGGGGCGCGCCCGCGGCGTGATTCCCTATTTCGACGAAGCGGTAGCGCGCGACGCCAACGGCATGACCCGCCTCGGCGACGGCTCCGTGGGCGGCAAGGGGCGCGGACTCACCTTTATCCGATCGCTCCTGGAAA
The DNA here is from genome assembly GCA_964428265.1 of uncultured Treponemataceae bacterium. Lineage (GTDB taxonomy): Bacteria > Spirochaetota > Spirochaetia > Treponematales > Rectinemataceae > CAYRXK01. Next base: position 7,707 of record CAYRXK010000053.1, on the reverse strand, counting down.
ACCTCGATTTCAGCCGCTACGTACCGGGGCTGGACATCAAGATACCCCTCACGTCCTTCGTGGGTATCGACGAGTTCGAGCGTTTCCTGGAGACGAACGGCCTCTGGTCATCGGCCTTCTACGGCCAGCCCGACGAGGCGCTCAAGCGCCGCTTCCTGGCTTCGCCGCTCACACACAACCTCACCAGGCGGCTCGAACGCCTGCTCGCCGTCACCGACCGCCCGCTGGCGGTGCGTTCTTCCGGCCTGTTCGAGGACATGCTGATGGTGCCCTTTTCGGGCATCTACGACACCTACATCATACCCAACGGCGACAGCGACCCCGCCGTGCGCCTCTCGCAGCTCGCCGACGCGGTCAAGCTCATCTATCTCAGCCTTTTTTCCGATGGTTCACGCTCCTATTTCGAGGCGACCCACTACAACCTCGAAGAAGAACGCATGGGCGTCGTCATCCAGGAACTTGTCGGATCGCGCCACGGCAGGTGGTTCTACCCGCACATCTCCGGCACCGCCCAGTCCTTCAATTATTATCCGGTGTCCTACCTCAAGCCGGAGGACGGCCTCTGCGTGGCCGCGCTCGGCCTGGGCGCCTACGTGGTAGAAGGCGGCGTCGCGCACCGCTTCTGCCCCAAGTACCCGCGGATGGACGTGCTCGCGCCCGAGCAGATGCTGCAGAACTCGCAGCGCAGCTTCCGCGCCCTGGACATGGGCAGCCCCCGCCCGGACCTCTCCGCCGGCGAGGACGCCACCCTGGTGGAACTGCCCATCTCCGAAGCCGAGGCCGATCCCCGCTTCCGCGCCCTGGCCTCGACCTGGGACATCGAGGACCAGCGCTTCGTGCCCGGCGTCGCGGCCCGCGGCCCCCGCATCATCGACTTCGCCGACATCCTCAAGCACGAATCCCTTCCCTTCGCCCGCGCCATCGACATGATCCTCGACATCGGATCGCGCTCCATGGGCGTCCCGGTCGAAATCGAATACGCGCTCAACCTCGACGAGCCCTCCGGCACGCCCGCGCTCTACCTCCTGCAGATAAAGCCGCTCATCCACGCGCAGGATCGGGTCGAGGTGGACATCCAGGGCCTTGCGCGCGACACCTGCTTCATCAGATCCACCAAGGGCATGGGCAACGGCCGCATCGCCGACATGCGCGACATCGTCTGGGTGGATCCCGCGCGCTGGGACAAGTCCAAAACCCTCGAAATGGCGGTGGAGATCGAGGAACTGGACCGCGAGTTCCGCGGCTCGAGTTCGGGATACCTCCTGGTCGGGCCCGGGCGCTGGGGCACGCGCGACCGCTGGCTCGGCATACCGGTGTCCTTTCCGCAGATTTCGCACTCGCGCGTCATAGTAGAGGCGGACCTGCCCGGCTTCAGCGTCGAGTCCTCGCTCGGCTCGCATTTCTTCCACAACGTCACCAGCATGAACATCGGCTACCTGACGGTATCCGCGTCCAGCGCCGAAAGCTTCGTGGATTGGGAATGGCTGGCCGCGCAGCCGGTGCGCAAACGCACCGACCACTGTGTCTGGACGGTGCTGGACAGCCCGCTGGAAGTCCTGATGGACGGGCGCAGCGGCTGCGCGGCCGCGCTCAAGCCCGCGGATGGCAGGCCGGTCGCCGGCCCCGACAATTGACGCCGGCACCGGTTCCGCGCAATACTTCGCCATTCAACGCCACGCCGGAGCACATATCATGGACGCACAGAGTCTCGCCAAGACCCTTCATCCGCTCGAAGTGAAGGTTTTGTTACGATACGATACCCAGGACGAACTTGACGCCGCGCGCCTCCGCCGCGACCTCGGCTATCGCGAAGGCCAGGAAAACCAGGCCTTCTCCTGGCTGGTGTCCAAGGGCCTGGCGGCCGAGTCCTCGCGCACCCTGCGCACCGTCTACGAACTCACCCCCTTCGGCCGCGCCATCGCCGAATCCGGCACCCACGCCGAGCGCATAGTTTCGCTCGTGCGCGAGCACGGCGCCCTGACATTGCCCGAAATAGCCTCGCGCCTGGCGCTGGAACAGAAAGACGTCGGCTCCGCCTTCGGCGAACTGGTAAAGGAGGGCGCCCTCGCGCTGGACGAGCTCAAGCGGGCCACCCTCGCGGGCATCCTGGCCGCCGGCGGCAGGATCCAGGCGGTGCGCGCCATCCTCGACCTCGCCCTGACCCGCGAAGACGGCACCATCGAAGAATCCGAACTCGACGAAACCCGGCGCCAGATCATCGCCAGCATCGCCAAGAAGCGCGGCGCGGGCCTGTCGCCCTTCAAGGTCGCCGACCGCGAAAACGTCTGCTACCGCCTGCTTCCCGAGAGCGAGGCCGTGCGCGCCGCCCTGGTCGCCGCCGGCGTCACCGGAGAGGAACTCGGCGCCGTCAGCGTCGCCATGCTGGAAAAAGGCAGCTGGAAGGGCGCCGCGTTCCGTCCCTACAACATCGGCGTCACGCCCGCGCGCGTCCTGCCCGGCCGTCGCAACCCCTACGTGGAATTCCTGGAAAGCGTCAAGGACAAGCTCGTCTCCCTCGGCTTCGAGGAATTCGACGGCAACATGGTCGAAACCGAGTTCTGGAACTCCGACGCCCTGTTCATGCCGCAGTTCCATTCCGCCCGCGACATCCACGACGTCTACTACATCGACCGCCCCGCCAAGGCCAAATCCATAGAGGAGCCCTGGCTGTCCCGCGTGGCGCAGGCGCACGAAAACGGCGGCGACACGGGTTCCCGCGGCTGGAACTACACGTTCGACCGCGAGTTCACCAAGCGGCTCCTCCTGCGCAGCCAGGGCACGGTCCTGTCGGCGCGGCAGCTTCCCACCGCCAGGATCCCGGGCCGCTACTTCGGCATCGCCCGCTGCTTCCGCTACGACAAGGTCGACGCCACGCACCTGTCAGATTTCTACCAGACCGAAGGCATCGTCCTGGGCGAGGACGTGAACCTCCGCACCCTTCTGGGCTTCCTGGAAATGTTCGCGGTCGAGGTCGCCGGCGCCAAGGAAGTAAAGTACGTGCCCGGCTACTTCCCCTTCACCGAACCCTCGGTCGAGGTGCATATCCGCCACCCGGTCCTCGGCTGGTTCGAACTGGGCGGATCGGGCATTTTCAGGCCCGAAGTGACCAAATCGCTGGGAATCGACGTGCCGGTGCTCGCCTGGGGCTTGGGCATCGACCGCATGGCGCTCATGGCCCTCGGCCTGAACGACCTGCGCGAACTGTTCAGCCCCGACCTGGAAAGCGTCAGGCTCCGCCGCGCCATGTCCAGGAACCGCCAATAAACGCCGACCCACGGTAACCGGAGAACCAGCATGCCCAAGATAGAAGTGAACGAAACCCTGTTCTTCTCCCTGCTCGGCGAACGCATGGACGCCGAAGCCCTCGAGGCGATCCTGCCCGGCGCCAAGGCCGAACTTGACGAGTGGGACCGCTCCGCGCCCGACGACGGTTCGCGCAGCATCAAGATAGAACTCAACGACACCAACCGGCCCGATCTCTGGTCCACCGCGGGCCTCGCGCGCCAGCTCAGGACCATGCGCACCCGCAAAATCCCCGCGTACCCCTTCTTCGCGCGCAAGGGCGCGACCGGCGCATCCGATGCCGGCGCGCTCCACACGGTGCTCGTCGACGAATCCGTCCGCGCCGTCCGTCCCTTCCTGGCGGGATTCCTGGCGCGTGGCGTATCCATCACCGACCCCATGCTCCGCGACTTCATCCAGACCCAGGAAAAACTCACCTGGAACTACGGCCGCAAGCGCAAGACCGTATCCATCGGCCTGTACCGGCCCTCGTCCATGGAATGGCCCGTCCACTACAAGGGCGTCGATCCTGACGCGGTATCCTTCGTGCCGCTTCAGGAAACCCGCCGCATGACGCTCCGCTCCATCCTGTCCGAGCACCCGAAGGGCAGGGAATACGCCTCCATCCTCGAACGCGAACCCATCCATCCCCTGCTTGCCGACGCGCGCGGCCTGGTACTGTCCTATCCGCCCATCATCAACTCGGCCGACCTGGGCGCCGTGCAGGTGGGCGACGACGAACTCTTCATCGAAGTCACCGGCACCGACTACCCGAGCGTCTGCATCACGGCGTCCATCATGGCCTGCGACCTCGCCGACATGGGCTTCGCCATCGAAAACGTCCTGGTACGCTACCCCTACGACACCCCCTTCGGCCGCGAAGTCGTCTTCCCCCACTATTTCCAGGCCCCGATCCGGGTCGAGGCCGGGCATCCCGCCCGGTTGCTCGGCCTGCCCATCACCGCGGAACAGGCAGCGGGCGCCATCGAGCGCATGGGCTCCCCCGCGGAAGTGCGGGGCGGCGACATCGTCGTGCGGCCAGCCGAATACCGCAATGATTTCCTGCACGCCGTCGACGCCGTAGAGGACGTGATGATGGGCATGGGCATGGACGCCTTTCCGCCCGAGCGCCCGCACGACTTCACCATCGGCAGGCTGTCGCCGATAGAACTATTCTCGCGCAAGGCCAAATCCCTCATGGTCGGCCTGGGCTACCAGGAAATGATCTACAACTACCTCGGCAGCGGAAAGGATTACGCGGCGAAGCCCGGCATCGACCCCTCGACCCTGGTGCGCATCACCAACCCCATGAGCGAAAATTTCGAGTACGTGCGCAACTCGCCGCTTCCCGGCCTCCTCGCCACCGAGGCGGTTTCGGCGGGCGCGGTCTATCCGCACCGCAGTTTCGAGGTGGGCAAGGTGGCCCTGCGCGACGAGTCCGAGAACTACGGCATCGCCACGCGGCAGTTCCTGGCCTTTCTGGGCACGCACGCTGCCGCGGATTTCAACGAGGTCGCCTCGCACATCGCGGCGCTCATGTATTATCTGGGAATCGAATATTCCACGGTCGCCTCTGAGGATCCGCGCTTCATACCGGGAAGGCAGGCGAAGGTGCTGGTGGCCGGCAAGCCCTGCGGCGTCTTCGGCGAAATCCATCCCCGCGCGCTGGAGGCCTTCGGCATATTCATGCCCTCGGCCGGCGGCGAACTGGACCTGGACAGCCTGCTGGCCTGATTTACGCGCGACAGCCCGCCTGAGCCGGCTAGACCTTCTCCAGCAGCGAATCCACGATGCCGGGCATCGCGAAGGCGGCGCGGTGCACCGCATCGTTGTACCACGCGGCATTCGCGCCTTCCCCGGCATGCCTGCCGGTCGGTGCCTGGCGCGCCGGATCCTGGGTCTTGCCGGCGAAGCCGAACAGCCTGTTGGACGAGATGCCCAGGCGCGATGGCGCCTGGTACAACCTGAATACGGGGAAAAGTCTGCGGATCTTGCCGATCACCGACCCAGTCTCGCGCAACGAGGCCACCGGGCTCGCCGGTCCGCAATCGCAGACCATCACCCCGTCGTAGGAAAGCATCCGGAAGCAGTCGCAGAAAAACGACTGCGCGAACGCGCGCGATGAGAGCGGTTCCGCCGGATCGAATATCAGTACGTCGAAACGATCCTTGCAGTCCCGCACGAACGAGGCGGCATCCTGGCGCGACACGGCCAAGCGGGGATCGGCGAAGGCGGCGCGCGCCCCATCGAACCATTCCGTGGCGGCGTTCATGATCGCCGGCGAAAGGCCCGCCATCGTGATCGATTGCAGCGAAGTGTAGGACCGCAGCACCTCGAGCGTCGCGCCGTCGGACCCGCCGAGCACCAGGGCGCTCGCCGGAGCCGGGTGGCTGCACATCGGCACGTGCACGAGCATCTCGTGATAGGCCGAGAATGGATCGGCGTTCCGTACCGGCCGTTCACCGGCGAACAGGACCCTTCCCAGGCCTTCCGACTCGATCACGCATACATCCAGCCCCTCGCCGGATCCGGATTCCCCCGTCCCCGATGTGCGCAGGATCCTGCCGATCTGCAGGTCCGTATGTATGCCGCGATGCTCGCTCCAACCCTGCGTGAACGCCATGTGTTCCCCCGTCCTGATGGGTATAGGAAGCCCGGGCATCCCGTGTCAATATTGAATCGGAACGGGGCTTCGCGCGCGTATATCCACCGGAAGGTGAAACATGGATGTATACGCGCATGAACCGTCGGGTTTCGAAGGCTGTCTCGTCAAGGTCGAGGTGGACATCCGCCGGGGCATTCCGGGCATAGACCTGGTGGGGCTCGCCGCGGCCACAGTCCGCGAATCCAAGGAAAGGGTGCGGGCGGCAATCCGCAACGCGGGATACCGGTTTCCGCAGGACCGGGTACTCATAAGCCTGTCGCCGCCTGACCTGCCCAAATACGCCGCTTCGTACGATCTTCCCATCGCCGTGAAAATCCTCGCGCAGGCGGGCCTCATCCCCGAACGCTCCGGACGCATGCTGGCGCTGGGCGCGCTCGCGCTCGACGGCAGCGTGCAGGCGGTGCGCGGCATCCTGCCGGCCATCCAGGCCGCGATCGCCGCGGGGATATCCGAATTCGCGGTTGCCGCCGACAACGCCCGGGAGGCGGAATACACCGGTGCGGGCAGGGTGCATGTACTCGCGCACGTTTCCGAATTGCCGGAACTCATGGTGGTCTCGCGCTCCGGCGGCCGCTACCGGACCGCCATGCCGGATGTAGCGCGGGGGATCGGGGCTGGCGAAATCCATCCTGCGCCAGGATCCCGGCTCGACTATTCCGACTTCCGGGCGGACAAGGCCCTCATGCGCGCGCTCATCGTCGCGGCGGCGGGGCGCCACCACCTCCTGCTCATAGGTCCGCCGGGTTCGGGTAAAACCATGGCGGCGCTGCGTTTTCCCTCCCTCCTTCCGGACCTGGACCGCGGGACGGCGCTCGAACTCACCGGCATCGCGTCGTTGGCAGGCATCGCGCGGGGCCGCGGAATTTTCGATGCGCGTCCTCCTTTCAGGGCGCCCCACCATTCCGCCTCGCTGGAGGGCATGGTAGGAGGCGGGCGTTTCCTCCGTCCCGGCGAAATCAGCCTCTCGCACGGCGGGGTGCTGTTTCTGGACGAAACGCCCGAATTCGGGCGCGAAGTGCTGCAATCGCTCCGCGAACCGCTCGAGGACGGCAACATCTGCGTGGTACGCGCAGGACGATCGGCACGGTATCCGGCGGATTTCCAGCTCATACTGGCGGCGAACCAGTGTCCCTGCGGAAACCTCGGCCGCAAGGGTGCGCATGGTTCGCTTTGCCTCTGCTCCGACCAGGAGATCCGGCAGTACTGGAAGCGCCTTGGCGGGCCGCTCATGGATCGGGTGGACATGCGCATACCCATGAGTCCCATCGCGCTGAACGACCTGGATGGTCAAGGCTCATCCGAAGGCGGACAGCCTTTCGATGCGGGCGCGGCCCTGGCGGCAATCGGATCCGCCAGGCAACAGCAGATTTCCCGGTCAGCCGTCGCAGGGGTGGCATCCAATGCCCGACTTCCGCCCGCGGCGATCAGCCTCGTCTGCGCGCTGGATACCGATGCCAGGGAACAATTCGACGCGGCGGTCCGCCTGCATGGAATATCATCTCGTGCCTGCCATTCGGTACTAAGGGTAGCCCGAACGATTGCAGATCTGGACGGCAAGGTCCGCATCGATGTTCTTGCGGTCAACGAAGCGCTCGGTTACCGGATCGCGGGAGAGGGCGAGGGAATCCTGCAGATCTGAACGATAGCTTTGCGCAATGCGCCGATCTTTTCAAAAAATTCCGAAAAGTCGTTGACACGGATTGGTGGATTCGTGTAGGTTTCCGCCCGGCCCGAATGCAGGAACGACCAATGCGGCGACG
>CAYRXK010000052.1:15477-16787 GCA_964428265.1 uncultured Treponemataceae bacterium | reverse complement strand
GGCCCCTTCGTCTATCGGTTAGGACAAAAGATTCTCAATCTTTAAAGAGGGGTTCGACTCCCCTAGGGGCTATCCGGCCGACCAGCGATGGTCGGCCTTCTTGTTTTCATGGCCATTCGCCGCGCGGCATGCCTGCCGACTTCCCCCCTCGCCGCACCTCGCCGCCCCCTCGCCGCACCTCGCCGCCACCTCGCCCCACCTCGCCGCACCTCGCCGCCACCTCGCCTCCTGCCCCGCCCGTCTCCCGCCCCGCCCGCATTGACAGCAGGCCCGGCCGGGTCGATCCTGTAAAGGATTCCCGAAGCCTTCGGAGGTGCGGCGTGAAGATGATCCGGATAATTGGTGCGGTGGCGATCGTCATGACGATCATGGCGGCAACCTCGGGTTGCGCCACCACGAACGGCATGGGCGCCCCCGGCGCGGTGCCGGGAACCGTAGCGGGCGCGGTGCCGGGCGCCGCACCCTCGAACCAGCAGGACATCTGGCCGAAAATCTACAAGGACGAAAGCTGGCTCGTGTCCTTCGAATCGGACTGGTCCGACGAACAGGCCGTGGGCAACATCCGCAACCTCCAGACCTCGATGGTGGAACACAACGCCAACGTGCCGATCGGCGACCTGAACGTGGACCCCTACGGCATGCGCGCCCGCTGGACCTGGATCGAGGGCGGCTACCAGAAAAGTTCCGGTTTTGTCGTACCCTTCGACCAGGTCACCTCGATGCTCCTCGAGCGCTATCCGGCGATCGACAAGGACTTCAAATGGGGCATCCTCATCTATATCGAGGGTTCGCAGCCCGTATCCATCCGCACGCCGACGCGCGAAACGGCCGAACGGCTGGGCAAGGCGGTCTTCGCGCTCGCGCGGGCGAGAAAGGCCAAACTCGGCATGCCCAACGCGCGCGTCGGCGCCGCGCTGGGCTCCCTGAGCGCCGAGCAGGCGCAGGCAGCGGGCATCCTTAAGACCGACGGCATCATCGTTTCCTGGACCTTCAGGGACGGGCCGGCCGAACGGGCGGGCTTCTCGCCCCAGGACATCATCACCGGCATCGGTGACCGCAAGGTGCAGAAAACCGAGGATTTCTTCGGGATGGTCGAGGCCGCCGCCGCTGCGGGCGCGCGCGAAATCCGCGTATTCGGCCTGCGGCGCAGCTACCGCGCCGAAAAGAACGCGCTGGTGGAAGTGTTCGTGCCCGTTGCCTACAGTTTCCCGCTCGCTGCGGCACCGCAACCCACCGCGTCGCCGCAACCCACCGCGTCGCCGCAACCCACCGCGTCGCCGCAACCCACCGCGGCACCGCAACCCACCGCG
>CAYRXK010000052.1:4453-15377 GCA_964428265.1 uncultured Treponemataceae bacterium | reverse complement strand
CGGCGGGCGACAATTCGGCCAATTTCACCAGCCTGCAGGCGGGCCTGGCGTTCAACCTCTAGCCGCTCAGCGGTCCGATAGCCGCTCAGCGGTCCGATAGCCGCTCAGCGGTCCGATAGCCGCTCAGCGCCCCATCAGACGTTCAGCGGCCGCCACAAACCGGTCGGTGCTCGCGTTGTCCACGTACAGCGAGGGTATGCGCAGCAAATCTACCTTGGCGATCTCGGGCGCGGCCAGATCGGAGGTCCTGATCGCCTGGAACCCCGCCTCCGCGGCGAGCTTCCTGACCAGTGCCGAATCCGATCCCGAGCCGAAGGGCAGCGCCAGCGCCCTGACCGGCTGTCCGCTGATCTCACGGATGCGCGCCCTGGATTCGGTCAGTTCCTTCCGGAGCGCGTCGGCGGGCAGATCCCCCAGACGGGCGTGCGTGAGGCTGTGCGAACCGAATTCGAACAGCCTGCCCCCGTCGGGATGGCGGTACGCGGCCATCTCGGCGATGTGGTCGCGGCCCATATAGCCCACCTCGCCCACGAAGGTCGGCACGATGAAAAAAGTGGCCTTGATCCCGTACTCCGCGAGCAGGGGATAGGCGATGCCGTACATGGAAAGGTCGCCGTCGTCGAAGGTGATGATGGCGGCATCGGTGTCCAGCGTTTTCCTGCCCGCGCGGATGTCGATGAGGTCGTCGAATCCGATGATCCGGAATCGCGTGCGCAGGTATGCAAGGTCGTGCTCGAAATTGTAGATGTCGCGGTTGTATTCCGAGCCGGTCCGGCCGAACACCAGGTTGTGGTACATGACGACCAGGAGCCGGGGTTTTTCCCGGTGGGGCACGGCCGCGTCGGCCAGTGCCGCGCCATCCACGGTGTGCACCGCGAGCCCCGAGGGAGCCGACCAGTACCGCAGGGTCCGGGCGGATTCCCCGACATCGGCCGAGTCTTCCGCGGCGCCCTCGAAAGTGTTGGGCGCGGTCGCGCAGGACGCAAGGAAGGCGGCGAACGAAGCCAGGATCGCGAAGGCAAGCAGGGCGGAACGGGAAGGCAGCGTGCGGGCGAGCGGAAAGCATCTAGGATTTTCTGAACGCATTTGTTTGGAATATATTGCATGCGGCCAGCGCGGTCAATCGCGGGTCCTTAACCGGCGCTTGACACTGACACGTGTTCTGTCCAAAAGATTCCTCACCAACCAGGGGGAACGGATGCAGACAGCCCGAAGGGTTTCCACGTTCGGCGAATCGGTGATCAGGCTCATGACGCGCAAGGCGATGGCGCACGGCGCGGTAAACCTGAGCCAGGGCTTTCCGGACTACGAACCACCGATCGAACTGCGCGAAGCGGCCGCGAAGGCGATCATGGGCGGCCACAACCAGTACTCGCCCTCCTGGGGCGAGCCTGGGCTCAGGAAGCGGATCGCCGAACTCTACACACCCCAGCTCGGATGGACCGTGGATCCGGACCACCACGTCACGGTAACCTGCGGCGTCACCGAGGCGATCAACGCGGCGACGCTCGCCCTCCTCGACCCGGGCGATGAAATCATCCATTTCGAGCCGGCGCACGAAAATTACGTGCCGTCGGCCATTTTCGCCGATGCGAAGGCCGTTCCGATCATCCTGGAAGCCCCGGACTACCGCCTGGACGCGTCCCGGGTCGAACGGGCGGTCACGCCGCGCAGCAGGGCCATCCTCCTGAATACGCCGCACAATCCATCCGGACGCGTCTTCGATGCCGGGGAACTGGCGGCCCTGGCCGAAGTGATCGTGCGCCACGACCTGGTCCTGGTCACGGACGAGATCTACGACCGCATCCTGTACGATGGCCTTGCCCATATCGCCCCGGGGGGCATCGAGGCGCTGCGCGACCGGACGGTGACCATAGGCGGCTTCGGCAAGACCTACGCGGTGACCGGTTGGCGGCTGGGCTATATGGTCGCGCCGACGCGGCTTTCGCGCGCGCTCAGGCCAGCGCACGACTTCCTGACCATCTGCGCGCCTACCCCCCTGCAGGCGGCCTCCCTGGCCGCCCTCGACCTTCCCGATTCATTTTACGAGACGATGCGCGCCGAATTCCACGAACGGCGGACGGTCATGATGGAAATCCTCCACGAAGCGGGATTCGAGGCGCATACTCCGGAGGGCGCGTACTACGTGCTCGCCGATTATGCGAAGCTGCCGATCCCGCAGGCCTCCTGGGATTCGACGCGGTTCGCGAACTGGCTCGTGGAGGAGATCGGCGTCGCCGTGGTGCCGGGTACGACCTTCTATTCCCTACCAGGCTATGGCGAACGTACGGTGCGCTTCGCCTTCGCGAAAAAAATCCAGACGCTCAGGGAAGCGCAGCGGCGCATGGGGGCCATGGTCCGGTAGCTCGGGCGATTCAGGCAGGCCCGGCGAGTCCGGCGGGTCCGGGGAACGCTCAGAGCGCGGTCCAGCCGCCATCCACCAGCAACAAGGTTCCGGTTACCATGTCGGCGGCGTCCGAAGCCAGGTAGATCACGGCGCCCGCCACGTCGGCGATCGATGCCACCCTCCCCCTCGGGATATTGCGGAGCACGCCCGCCAGGAACTCAGGATCGTCCAGCCGCGCGGCGGTGCCCGGCGTGCGGATAAAGGTGGGGCCGACCGCGTTCACGGTGACGCCGCGGCCGGACCATTCGGCCGCCAGCACCTTGGTCAGCATGTTCAGGCCTCCCTTGGAGGCGCAGTACACCGCCTCGTTCGGAATGGCCACGACCGACGCCTGCGAGCTGATGTTCACGATCCTGCCGCGGCCGCGCGCGAGCATGCGGCGCCCGGCTTCCTGGCAGCAGAAAAACGTGCCCTTCAGGTTCAGGTCCATCATCCAGTCCCAGTCGGCTTCGGTGATGTCCGCCGCGGGGATCGGATTGCCCATGCCGGCGTTGTTCACCAGGATGTCGACGGGTCCGAGGCGCTCCTCGATCAGCGCGAAGGCGGTCCGGATCGAGGCGATGTCGCGCAGGTCCATGACGAACCGCTCGGCGCGCCCGCCCGAGGCGCGGATCTCCGCCACGAGACGGTCGAGTTCCGCAAGGTCGCGCGCCGCGCAGGCGACCGCCGCGCCCTTTTCCGCCAGCGCCATCGCCAACCCGCGCCCGAGCCCCCTGCTGGCCCCCGTGACCACCGCGACCTTGCCCTCGATCCCGAAATCCACCGCATTCTCCCGATCACGCATTGCGTTCAACCTCCGGCCGCGCCCCGCCGCGCGGCGATCTTCCGCTCCGTATCGAATACCCTGAACCCCAGCTGTATGGCGGGTCCGCTGAGCAGGGCGAAACCGAGGGTGCCCAAGCCCACGGGGCCCCCGAGCAGCCACCCGGCCAGAACCACGACGACGTCCATGCACATCCGCACATACCCCGTTTTCAGGCCCGTGCGCCGATGCAGGGCGAGCATCAGGCTGTCGCGCGGACCCGCGCCCACATCGATGCCGATATACAGGCCGGTAGCCAGGCCGATCAGCAGGATGGCCGTGCCGAACATGGCCAGGCCGGGCGCCAGTCCGTAGCGGAGGTCCGGTATGACCGCCAGGGCCAGATCGAACCAGAGGCCGAAGGAAAGCATGTTCACGATGGTTCCCCACCCCACGGATTCACCCGCGGCGAGCGAAACTCCAAGGACCAGCAGCCCGACCATGATGGACATGGTTCCCGGCGTACCGCCGAGCAGCGGCGCCAGCGCCACTTCGAGGACGGACCATGCGGCGGTGCCGAGATCGGCCCGCACGATCATGCCGTGCGCGAGGCCGAATACCGCCAGTGCGGCCTGCAGCAGCGCGAAATCCAAGAGGAAGCTGTTCCACCGGACGGGTTTGACCAAGCGCATCGCCTTTAAGGATGCCCCGGATCGTGACGGGCTGTACAGACCGCCCGGCGCCGGATACTGTACGCCCCGTGCCCTCATACCGCCCTCTGTGCCTGCGCTGCATGCGCCCCGCCTCGGTGTGTCTCTGCCCCTCCGAACCGCCCCTGCGCGTGCGGACCAAGATCGTGCTTCTGATGCATCCGAAGGAAGCGCGGCACGAGCGCAGCGGTACCGGACGGATGGTGCGCCTTCATGTCGACGAGGTCGAGATACTCGTCGGCGCGGAATTCGAGGGCCATCCGCGCGTCCGGCAGTTGACCGGAGATCCGGGGCTGTACCCCGTGCTGCTCTATCCCGGGCCCGATTCGCTGGATCTTGACGCGCCCGGAGCGGGAGAAACCCTTGCGCGCGCCGCGGCGGGGCGGCGCATCGTCGCTTTCCTGGTCGATGCGACCTGGGCATGTTCACGCACCGTGATGCGCCTGAATCCATGGCTTCGCGCGCTGCCCCGAATGCGCTTCGATCCGAAGGAAGCTTCGAAGTGGGTCATAAAGCGGCAGCCGAAGCCCGAATGCCTGTCGACGATAGAGACGGTGCACGAACTTCTGCGCGCGCTGAATGCGGCGGGGCTCGAGGACTACCGCGACAGGACGCGGCTGCCCGAAGCATTCGCGGCGATGCAGCGCATCCAGACGGAAAAGACCGATTTCCAGGGCCAGCCGCGCTGGCGCCGCGCCGCCGAACGCAAGGCGGACCGCGGCGGGGACCCGGACGGGGACCGCGGCGGGGACTCCGGCGCGGCGCTTTGACCAAGGGCCGATTTTCTGGTATGATCATGCGCTATGGATACTCCCGCCGTTCCCGCCTACGCGGTCGATCAACGGATCGTATACCCCAGCCAGGGTGTCGGCCGCATCCTTGAAATCCGAGAAAAGACCTTCAAGGACAGCACCCTCCTGTACTACGTCATTTACCTTGAATTTTCGGACATGACGGTGATGATCCCCACCGAAAAGGCGGAAGCCCTCGGCATCAGGGCCATCGTGCCCCGCGAGGACGCCGAAAACGCGCTTGCCTTCATTTCCGAAGAGTACGCGCCCATACCCACCGACTGGAAGCTCCGCTACCAGATGAACCTCGACCTGCTCAAGAAGGGGTCGGTGCTGGACATCGCGTCGGTCGTCCGTTCGCTCTACCATCGTTCCAAGATCAAGGAACTGCCCATCCTGGAACGCAAACTGTACGACTCCGCGCTCAACCTCCTGCAGGACGAGATTTCCTTTTCCCTGGGCAAGCCCAAGGATGAAATCGCCGACCTGATCCGTTCGCGGCTGGAGCGCTGAGCCCCCGTGCCCGACGGCGCATACGCCCCGCCCGAGGGCCTGCATGCCGAACTCGTCCTTATCACCGCCGCGGGCGCCAGTTCACGGTTCGGCGGCGACAAGAAAGAATTCATGAGCGCGGGCGGCATGTCCGTGCTGGAACGGGCGGCGCGCGCCTTCCTGCAGCCGGGCCCCGACGGTTCGTTACCGGCAGGCATGGTCATCACCGCCACGCCGGGGCGCGAATCCGAGGCGCGCGCCGCGCTGTCGGCGCAGGCCCTGGCCGCGCTCGAATCGCTGGTTCCCTGCGGCTTCGCCGTGGTGCCTGGCGGAGCGGACCGCCGCGACTCGGTTCGCCTCGGGCTCGAGGAACTCGCGCGCCGCGCCCTTTCCGCGGGGCTCGATTCCGATCGCTGCATCGTCCATGTGCATGACGGAGCCCGGCCCTGGGTCACGCCCGAGCTGGTGCGCGCCTGTTCGCGCGCGGCGCGCGAGCACGGGGCCTGCGTGCCCGTAACCCCGCTGGTGGACACGCCCAAGGAACTCGGAGACGACGGCCTGGTGCGCTCGCATCCCGGGCGCGGCGGATTCGGAGGGGCGCAGACACCGCAGAGCTTTGTCCTGGGTCCCCTGCTGGCCGCGCACCGCAAGGCGGCCGGAGAAAACTGGACCTGCACCGACGACGCCTCGGTCTGGGATCGCTATATAGGCCCGGTCTCCTGGGTCGAGGGTGAACGCGAAAACCGCAAGGTTACCTATCGGGAGGATCTGATGCAGGACCGGGAGCGCGCGATGGAACCGGCCGATCCGATGCAGGCCCTGCGCGTGGGCGAGGGCTGGGACATCCACCGCCTGGCGGAAGGCCGCGCCCTGGTCGTCGGCGGCGTGGTCGTGCCCTTCGAACGGGGCGAACTCGGTCATTCCGACGGCGACGTGCTGTGGCATGCCGTGATCGACGCGCTGTTCGGCGCGATATCGATGGGTGACATCGGCACCCATTTTCCTCCGTCGGACATGCGCTGGAAAGATGCCGATTCATCGGATCTCGCCCGCCAGGCCATGCGCCTGGTCCGCGACGCGGGCTGGGAACTCGTCAACCTGGACACTACCGTAACCCTGGAACGCCCCCGGCTCGGCCCCCACCGCGAGGCCATCCTCGCTTCGCTTTCATCGGTGCTCGGAACGGACCTTTCCAGGGTGTCGCTGAAGGCCAAGACCAAGGAAGGCATGGACTCGGTCGGTTCGGGCGATGCCATCGAAGCCCGCGCCGTCGCGCTGCTGCACCGCGCCGTCCGCTAGGCCACGCCCGTGCGCTAGGCAGCCCCTTGCCTGCCCGGATCAGCAGCCTTCTCGCCGCCCATCGCCAGGATGGACAGCGCGATCACGACGAAGGACAGCGCCTGCAGCGCGTCGAAGGCCGCGCCGGACACGAAGTAGGCGCAGATCGCCGGCCACAGTACCTGCATCCCGTAGAACGCGGGCGCGACCGAGGCCATGGATCCCTTTCCGTAGGCGATCTGGTTCACCGCGAATGCGGCGATGCCGGCGGCGACGTATAGATACAGGAAGGGCGAACGCAGCCAGTCGCTGAATCCCCCCGACGCGATCGATCGCAGCCCGTCCATCGCCAGCACCATGAACCCCGAAAAGGCGCCCGCGCCCGCGGCGAAGGCAGTGGCGGGTACCGTGCGAACCGGCTGCCGGGTACCGCCCGCGCGGTCGAATCCGATCGCTGCCGCGACTGCCAGGGCAGGCAGCGCGAAGGCCAGGTACAGACCCGGCGCGCTGAATCCGGCACCGCCGGCACCCCCGCCTGCTGCGGCCACCGCGCCCTCCGCGACGCTCCCGCCGCCC
The DNA here is from genome assembly GCA_964428265.1 of uncultured Treponemataceae bacterium. Classification (GTDB taxonomy): domain Bacteria; phylum Spirochaetota; class Spirochaetia; order Treponematales; family Rectinemataceae; genus CAYRXK01. The sequence continues at coordinate 8,381 of CAYRXK010000052.1, read as the reverse complement.
CGCAGGCTGGCCACGGCGAGCGCGGCGAACAGCAGCACCGTCCACGCAATCCTTCTGCGGGTCAGCCGTTCGCCCAGCAGCGGAACTGACAGCAGCGCGGTGAACGCCACGCTGGCGCCGCCGGCCGCGGCCACCACATTGGCCGCCAACCCCGCCAGCGCGAAGTACACGAACACCGGCTGCACGTTCATCAGGACAAATCCGACCACCCAGAGCGCGGCATCCCGCGACCTTCCCGGATAGCGCCGCTCCGAAAGCCAGGCGACATGGCGTTTCTGCAGCACCAGGCCCAGCGAGAGGATGGCGCTGCCTGAGAGCGCCGCGCCCATCGCGACGACCGGCGCCTGCAGGAGGCTCATGCGCGCACCGCCTGTCGCCGCAGGCCCTCGAACTGTTCCGCGAAAGGACTTGCCCGCCGATAGAATACCGCGGGCCTTCCGGGCGGCGCGTCGACAGTTACAGGACCGCCTTCGTAGCGCCGCGAGGACCAGAGATGCACCCACGCATCCCGGGGCAGCACCAGCGACCTGGCCCGGGTCCTCGCGCGAACCGCGGGTGCGACCAGGAGATCCCGGCCGTACAGGTAGATACCCTCCTGCGAAGCGAGGGGTTCATCCGGGTAGTGCAGCATCGGATGCCGGAACGGGGTCAGGCCTTCGGCAATCCAGGCACGCGCGCATTCCCGATGATACGATTCCAGGAGCGAGTGGTGTTCGGAAGCCTTCGCAACCCTGTTCCAGAGTTCAGGCGTCGCCATCGGACCCTCCGCGGGCGGAGATTCCACGCGGAAGACGGGACCGAAGGCCGCGGTTTCAAGATTGCGAAGCCAGAGTTCGAGGCCCTCAGGGGTATCCGGAAAGCGCCCGGTCTGCAGGTACGCGAATCCCGCCCCCGACATTCCGAGCGAATGAAGACGCCGCACCAGCGACGCCGGAAACGCGCGGGCTTTCGCCTGAGCGGATTCGGCCGCCGTGACCGGCTGCACGATACCCCGCGCGAAGGCGAAGGGCAGGCCGCTGCATCCGAAGAGGAGCGGTTGCCGGATCTCCGCCATGCGGGTCGCCTCGTCCAGGATATCCAGCCAGAGGGCGTTGAAAGCGCCGGCATCGGGCAGGCGCGCCATGGCTCCGGCGGGGCGCAACGCGGCGGGAAGAGGATCGTTCAGGGCCCAGCCTGCCGACACCTGCGCTTGGGCGAGCGATGCCAGATGTCGGGCGATCCGGCTGCGCGCCTGCGGCGAAACCGCATCGGCCAGGAAAAAACCCGCATGCCCGTCTTCGAACCGCGCAGGATCGCCGGCCGCATCCTTCAGCAGAAGCGCATCGGCGGCCAGCGCGCGATACAGGGGTGTTTCCGGATCGAGGCGCGGCGACACCGGCCTGAGCACCCGGTACCTGCCCGGCAGTTCCTGTCCGAACCCCGCGAGCAGCGCGGAAATCCGCAGTCCCGACGCTTCCGCGCGCCCGAGCGCCTCCTCGGCGCCCGCAACGCCCGCTGTACCGGGGGCATGGCCTGAAAGGTCGAGGATGGCGCCCGCGAAAAGCCATGCCGGAGGCACGGTCCTGGGGCCTGGCTCCCTGGTCATGCATTCCAGCGCTTCGGGAATGGTCCGCGTGAAACCGAGGCTGAGCGCCTCCGGCCTTCCTCGGGTTTCAAGCAGCCAGGTCGTGGCCTCGAACCGGAGGCTGGAGGTACCGGACGAAAAGATCTGCAGCCAGTGGCCTTCCGAGGTCATGAAGGACGGGCTGTCGAAGCCGCCATCAGCAGCGCTGCGCCTGGAGCCTTTCAGGTCGATCGCGTCGGCGCGCGGACCGCCCCCGAACACCCGCTCCGGCGCGGAAGCCCCGAAACGCATGCGCAGGCCCTGCGTTCCTTCTCCGGGGTATTCGAACCGCATTCGGAGCACCCGGCCCCGGTAGCTGAAATCCATGACAAAACGCTGTTCGAAACGGATTACCGTCCGGTCGGGCCCGCGATTTTCGATTTTGAACTTCCGCAGCGGCACCCATTCCGTCCGCGTGCCGCCGGTCTCGGCCGACCCATCCTTGCCCCGAACCGGCCTGCGCAGCCAGACGCAGGGCCCGCGCGTGGAATGGCGCAGCATTCGCTTGCCTTCTACCGTCAGCAGGAACCCGGTATTCCACATCTCGAACGACAGCACCGCCACCCTCCCCGTTACCGCGGTGAAACTATACACGAGAGTCCGGTGCCATGGGGAGGTGCCGCGCCGGCGCGCGGTTCAGCCCCTCGAGCCGTTCGACCCGCAGGCTCGGCACGCCGAATTCCTCGGTGACGCGGCCCGACGCCAGGAATGCGTGATGGGATTCGAGCACGGGGAGGGCCTGCGCATAGGCGTCGGGAAACAGGACCAGGTCGAATACGCCGTCCTCGCCCTCCAGCGTCACGAAGGCCATCGGCGCGCCTCCCGACGAAGCGACGGTCTTGGCGGCGATCAGCGTTCCCGCAAGACTGGCGCGCGCGCCGCGCAAGCGCCCCAGAGCGCCCGGCAGGACCGGCGGCGGCAGGGCGCGCCGGGCCGCCACCATTTCGGCGCGGCGGCGGTACAGCGAGGCCGGAAGCGTGCTGACGATGAGCCCCAGGAAGCGCGCCTCGTCCTCCAGCCGCTCCGCCTGCCCGTATTCGCGTATGAAGGCCGGCGGTTCGGGAAAGGTGGCGACGAGTTCGGCGCCCCTGCGCGACGGGGTCTTTCCCGCCTGGCCGGAAGCGGATGCGCACTGGTGCAGGAACCAGAGCGCCTGGGGACGGGTGAGGGGCGGCCCGCCCTCCTCGGCCGGAAGCCCGTCAAGGCAGCCGGACCTGACCAGGGCGCGCAGTTCCGTCCGCGTCGGCCGCGCCTCGCGCAACAGGCCCGCGAGATCCGGCCAGCGGGGGGTGCGCGGCGCCTCCGTCCCGGGAGCGCCGCCGCCGGCGGAACCCAAGCCGCCGCCGGCGGAACCCAAGCCGCCGCCGGCGGAGCCCTGCACCAGGCGCGCGCAGAGGGCGCCGGAGAGGTCCCGCACCTGCCGCAGCCCGACGCGCAGGGCGCGGCCGCCGCCCTCGACCCGGAACCCCGCATCCGAGAGGTTCACGTGCGGCGGCAGGACGGCCAAGCCCAGGCGCCGGGCCTCGCCCACGTACGCCTGCGTCCCGTAGAAGCCCCCGCCGTTGTTGATCACCGCCGCCATGAACACGGCCGGGTGCATCGCCTTCATCCAGGCGAGCCGGTACGACACCAGGGCGTACGACGCCGAATGCGCCTTGCAGAACGAATACCCGTCGAAGGATTTCATCATGTTCCAGAGCTCTTCGGTGTCCGCGGACCCTACGCCGCGCGCCGCGCAGCCCCGCGCGAAACGGTCGCGGAAATCCTGCAGCAGGGCGCCGGAACGCTTTTTGGTCAGCGCCTTGCGCAGCCCGTCCGCCTCGGGCGCGGAAAACCCGGCGGCGGCCATGGCCACGCGCGCCACGTCCTCCTGGTACACCATGATGCCGTACGTTTCCACCAGTGTGCGCTCCACCGCCTCCGGCAGCGGCTTCCACGCCGATCCGCGCAGGCGGCGCACGTATTCGTCGATATAGCGGTTGGCCGCGGGGCGGATGATTGAGCTGGCCGCCACCAGGTGGGCGTAGTCGGCCGTGCCCATCTTGCGCAGCAGGCGCCGCGTGGCCGGCGACTCGACATAGAAGATGCCCATGGTGTCGCCCGATTCCAGCAGCATGCGCGCCGCGCCCCCGGGAAAGGGGTCGAAGCCCCACTCGAGCCGCGGCCCGTCCGTTTCCGCGCGCCGCCCGTCATCAGGTCGAGGGCGCGCGTCCCCCTCGACCCGGGACCGCCCCCCCTCGACCTGGACTACGCCCACCCGGCCCCCGCCACCCACCTGGGCGATGCAGTCGCGCAGCACCGCCAGCGACCGGTTGCCCAGCAGGT
>CAYRXK010000052.1:0-4353 GCA_964428265.1 uncultured Treponemataceae bacterium | reverse complement strand
CCCACCTGGGCGATGCAGTCGCGCAGCACCGCCAGCGACCGGTTGCCCAGCAGGTCTATCTTGACCAGCCCGGCCCGCTCGGTGCCGTCCTTTTCCCAGGCGAGCACGGGGATGCCCGCCGGCGAGGGCTGGACATGCGCGTAGTCCGTGATGGGTCCCGGCGTGATCACCACGCCGCCGGGGTGGCTTCCTATATAGCGGGGCACCCCGTACAGCAGCCCCGCCGCTTCCGAAAGGGGCCCGCTCAGATCGGCCTTCGTGCCCAGCCTGAGCGCCTTTCCGGCGTTCCTGACTTCGTCCGCGCCCATGCCCAGCGCGAGGGCCGCTTCGCGCACGCTGCCGCGCACCGAAAAGGTGCAGTGGTCGGCCACCATCGCCGCGCTGCCGCGGAAGTCGGCGAACACGGAGGCCAGCAGGGCGGGCCGCTCGTCCCAGGGGAAGTCGATGTCGATGTCCGGAGGGTCCGTCCGCCCCTCGTTCAGGAAGCGTTCGAAAAACAGGTCCTGCGCCAGCGGTTCCACGTGGGTGAGCCCCAGGAGGTACGACACGATGCTGGACGCCGCGCTGCCGCGGCCGCAGGTGCGGGGGCAGCGCAGCACGATGTCGCGCACCACCAGGAAATATGAAGAGAATCCCTTGGCCCTGATGATGGCGAGTTCCTTTTCCAGGCGCCGCGCCACGTCGGAATGCAGGCCGCCGTAGCGCCGGAGGGCGCCCTCCGCGCAGAGGCCGCGGAGCAGGTCGAAGGCTTCGGGTTCGGCCATGCCTTTATATGGAGGGAAGACCGGCCTGCGCGAGAGGAAGCTGTCCGCCGATGCCGCTTCTTCGGCGAGCAGGCGCGCCGCGGCGCGGGCTTCGGGAAAGGCCGACAGCAGGGCGGCAGCGCGGCGCGCCCCCATGAAGTCGGCCTCGGGCCCCGGATCGGTGCCGGCGCCTGCCGCTCCGGTCCCGACATCCTGCAGCCGCGAGCGTTCCGCAACCGCCCGCAACAGGGCCCAGCGCCGCCGGTCACCTGGGCCGTCGAAGCGCGCCGGGTGCTCCGCCAGCAGGGGCAGTCCGAGCCTGCGGGCGGCCGCCACCGCGGCTTCCTGAGGCCGGCCCGGCGCGATGGCCGCGTACAGCCGGCGCGCGGCCCCGCAGCCAGAATGCGCGGCGCCCGCCCGCGCCAGCGCTTCCAGCACCGCAGGATCGGGCGAGGAGAGCGCCAGGCCGTCCCATCCGTCTTCGGCGAGATCCCGGAGAAGATCGGGCCGGGCAGCCGGGCAAGCGGACTGCGAGGCCCGCCCCCCTCCGGCTTCCGGCGTATCCCGCGCGGCGGCAGGGGTGGCAACGGCGGCAGAGGTTGCGGCCCACCAGCCATTGTCCGGCACATCCGCATCGGCGTCGGATTCTTCTCCGGGTTCGGGCGGCCGCACGCGAAGCGCGCCGAGGCGCTGCCGCGGCACCTTCCAGGCCAGCACGCGGCTGAGGATGCCGCAGAGCCGCCGGTAGCCGCGGACATCGAGGCAGTACGCCCGGATGCTGCCGCGCGGGCCACCGTCCGGGCCACCGGCGCAGCCTTCGCCCTGCGCCCCCCTGCCGCCGAGTTCCAGCCGGGCCCCCGCGATGGGCTTGATGCCCGCGTCAGCCGCCGCGTCCGCGAAATCGGGCAGGGCGTACAGGTTTTCGGTGTCGGTCAGGGCAAGGGCCCCCCAGCCGCCAGCCGCCGCCCGGGCGCAGAGGTCCGCCGGCGACAGCGCGCCGTCCATGAGGCTGTACCAGGAACGCGCCCCGAGCAGTGCATCGACATCATGCTTCATACCATACATATGTATAGTACTTATTCATAGAGTTTGCAAGATAAAACGCAAGTTCAAATTTCGCTTGCCTTCTCCTCGTGGTGGTTCTACAATGACACCCGCGTATACCAACGCTCCCGGCGCCGCATATCGCGGGTGGCGGGGGTCCATATCATCCAGGAGGCAAAAATGAACAGGAAGCTTTTCGCCGTCGCGCTCTGCGTGCTGGTAGCCACCGGTGCCGCGTTCGCGCAGCAGAAGTTCGTCACCGTCGCCAGCGGCGGCGCGGCGGGCACGTATTACCCGCTCGCCGGCGGCATGGCCGAAATCTGGAACAAGAACATCGCCCGCATGAACGCCGCGGTCCAGGCCACCGGCGCCTCGGTCGCCAACGTGAATCTCCTGCGCGAAGGCAAGGTAGACGTCATCTTCGTCCAGAACGATGTCGGCTACTACGCGCTCAAGGGCATCGAACTGTTCAAGGACAAGGCCTACGCCGACCTGCGCGGCATGGCCTGCCTGTACAACGAAACGGTGCAGATCGTCGCCCTCGAATCCTCCGGCATCAAGTCGGTGGCCGACCTCAAGGGAAAGAAAGTGTCCGTCGGCGCCGCCGGTTCCGGTGTCGAGGCGAACGCGCGCCAGATCCTCGAAGCGGCCGGCCTCGGCTACGGCGACATCAAGGTCCAGTACCTCTCGTTCGCCGAATCCACCTCCAACCTGAAGGACGGCAACATCGACGCGGCCTTCACCACCGGCGGCGTGCCCATCGCCGCCATCCAGGACCTCGCGGTCTCCAAGAAATCCGTGCTCGTCTCGGTTGAAAAGCCCGTGCTCGACAAGCTCCTGGCCAAGTGGTCGTTCTATACGCCCGCCACCATCCCCGCCAACACCTACCAGGGCGTCACCGCCGCGACCCAGACCGTGGCCGTCAAGTCCATGCTCGCCGTCAGCGCCAAATACAGCGCCGACACCGTCTACCAGCTCCTGAAGACCATGTACGACAACACCGACCGCCTGGTCGCCGCCCACTCCCAGGGCGCCAACATCAAGGTGGCCACCGCGCTGGACGGCATGTCGCTGCCGCTGCACCCCGGTGCCGAAAAGTTCTTCAAGGAAGTCAAATAACGGCGCCCGGCGCCGCGCAATGAATCCGGGCGGGCATCCGGCCATCGTGGCGGATGCCCGCCCTGTCATGAAAGCAATCGGGAGTACCGGAGGACTCGGGGGAGTGCGGCGGCCAAGGTTCATCATCGCGGCACTTCTGGTTACCACGGCATTCGCGGCCATCATCGCGATCGCGATCCTTTCGACCCATCCGGCACTGCTCCTGCGGGACGCGCAAGGCGCGCGTCTCGCGGCGATTCCCCTGAAGGACGGGGCTTTCACGCACGAGTACGTGCATTCGATCCATAAAACGCCCGTGCAGGAATTTTTCCGGGTACGACCGGAGAGCGGAACGCTCGGCTTGTACCGGCTCGAATATGACAGCTACGGTGTCGGCATGCCCTCGGATGGCGGCGATGCCTTCAGACTGGAAAACGGCAGGTTCATCGTGGACCTACATCGGGAGTTCGACTCGCTCCCGATGCGGGTCTCCCCGGTGCCGGGCGACGGCATCCGGGTGGATGGCATGTTCCATCCCTTTACGGAATGGGTGCGGGAAGGCGAACTGGTCATCATTTCCGGCATCCCGGGTCGACGGTTACGATTCGGCACCCGATGATCGCATCGCGATGCTATAGTACCCGTGTACATGCGCGCATGGTCGGTCGCATGTCCCCAGAGGCAGCGGCCCGGGAGGTTATCTCAGGATGAGCGGAACGGTTCCCACCGAAGAGGGAAAGATCGACAGCCAGGAAATCCTAAAGAAATTCGACAAGGAATCCGACTTTCGAATCTATTCCGGATTTTTAGCAAAGATGGTCGCCGCCATGGCGATCACATTCTCGGTATTCCAGGTCTACACCGCCGTGTTCGGCGTGCTGGACGCGATGATACAGCGGTCGATCCACCTTTCGTTCGGCCTCTGTCTCATCTTCCTGCTCTACCCGACCAGAAAGAAATGGTCGCGGTCCACCCTGCATCCCTTCGATGCGCTCATGGCGGTGCTCGGCGTGTTGGCGCCATTGTACATCATCGTCAACTACCAGGCCCTGGTCGGGCGCGCGGGCATGACCACGACCGGCGACATCATCGCCGGCGTGTTCGGCATCCTGGTCGTGCTGGAAGCGGCCCGGCGCGTGGTCGGTGTTCCCATCGTCGTCATCGCGGTGGTGTTCATCGTGTATGCGCTGGTCGGTCCCTATATCCCCGGCAAGCTTGCGCATCGCGGCGCCGGTGTCGACACCCTGGTGCAGCACCTCTTTTTCACCACCGAAGGCATTTTCGGCATCCCGCTCGGCGTGTCCAGCACTTTCATCTTCCTGTTCATACTGTTCGGCGCCTACCTCGAGCGCACCGGCCTCGGCCAGGTCTTCATCGACCTGGCGAATGCCGTGGCAGGGTGGGCATCCGGCGGCCCGGCGAAAGTCGCGGTCCTGTCCAGCGCCCTCATGGGCACCGTCTCCGGTTC
>CAYRXK010000051.1:14683-16842 GCA_964428265.1 uncultured Treponemataceae bacterium | reverse complement strand
TGTTCGTCTTGAACATGAGGTTGAACTTGCGGGTGTCGGTGAGCTCGCCGCCGCAGTCCGGGCACTTTTTCTGCGCGATGTTTTCCTCGGGGATCTGGTCAGCGCGGAAGCGGGTCTTGCACTTCTTGCAGTCGACCAGCGGGTCGGTGAAATTCTCGACATGGCCCGAGGCTTCCCAGACGCGGGGGTGCATGAGGATGGCGGCGTCCAGCCCGACGATGTCGTCGTGCAGCTGGGTCATTTCCTTCCACCAGAAGCGCTGGATGCGGTTCTTGAGTTCCACGCCCATGGGGCCGTAGTCCCAGGCGCCGGCCTGTCCGCCGTAGATTTCGGACGACTGGAATACGAAGCCCCTGCGCTTGGCGAGGGATACGATGTTCTCCATGGTGACGCTGCGGTCGGGCATGCGGTGGCTCCTCGATATGCGATGTACGCTGGGAATGCGCGGTCGCGCGACAGTATACGGCATCGTAGCAAGCGGTTCTAGATGCCGAAGGGCATCGCAGGCCCGCCTGCGTAACGGACCTGGTTGATCCGCGGGCGCGGGGCGCATTACCCTGCGCCCATGGGTGACAGGATGCCTTCCGTGCTGGAGATGTTCGGGCCGGTGATGATCGGTCCATCGAGTTCGCATACCGCGGGCGTGGCGCGCATCGCCTTCGCGGCCAGGCGCATTTTCGGCGGCACGCCGCCGCGGGCCGAAGTGAGGTTCTACGGTTCGCTGGCGCGGACCTGGCGCGGACACGGTTCGGACAAGGCGGTCGTGGCGGGCCTTCTGGGCATATTGCCGGACGACGAGCGCCTGGCCTTTTCGCTGGAACTGGCGCGGCGCGAGGGCATGGATGTCCGCATCGTGCCGGAATCGGAAAGTCCCGCGCGCTATCATCCCAACACGGTCGTGCTGGACCTGTCGGACGGCCAGCGCCGCATCCGCCTGCGCGGCGCGTCGGTCGGCGGCGGCGAGATCCGCCTGCAGTCGATCGGAGGCTACCACACCGACCTGGACGGCAGCCTGGATGCCATCCTGGTCCTGCACCGTGACGAGGTGGGCGTCATCGCCACGGTCAGCGGCATACTGGCCGAGCACCGCTACAATATCGCGCAGATATCCTCGCACCGCAAGGAAAAGGGCGACGAAGCCCTCCTGGTGGCCGAGGTGGACGGCTCGGTGGATTCCCGCATTCTGGAGGCGCTGCAGCGCGTCGCCGCCGTGCGCGAAGTCGTCTACATACCCTCGATACGGAGCTGAAAAAGCATGGGCACCACCACCGTGAAGAAGTTTTCCAATGCCGCCGAACTGTTCATGCGGTTGGGCGAATCGGGTTTGAGCCTGCCGGAGCTGATCCTCGCGCGCGAATCGTTCGAGACGGGCATGGATGCGAAGGCGCTGCGATCGGAGATCGCCACGCGGATCGGGGTGACGCGACGCGCGCTGGAACGCGGTGCCGCAACGCCGCAGCGATCCGTGTCGGGCATGAGCGACGGCGCGGCGGCGCGGTTCGCGGCCGCGGCGTCGTCGTCCGGCCTGCCGGTCGCCGATCCGCTGTTCGCGAAGGCGGTGGGCTACTCCCTGGCCGTGAACGAAGTGAACGCCTGCGGTGGCCGCATCGTGGCCTTTCCCACCGCGGGTTCCTGCGGCATCGTTCCGGGCGTGCTGTGGGCATGGCGCGACGCGCGCGAGCCCTCGTTGGGGCCTTCCGACACGCGGTTCCAGGACGCCTTCATCGTCGCCTCGGCCATCGGATCGATCATCGCGATGAACGCTTCCGTGGCGGGCGCCTCGGGCGGCTGCCAGGCCGAGTGCGGTTCGGCGGCGGCCATGGCAGCGGGTGCCCTGTACTGGCTGATGGCCCCCGAGCCCGAGGCCGTGTTCGACGCCGCCGCCCTTTCGCTCAAGAACTGCCTGGGGCTGGCCTGCGACCCGGTGGCGGGCCTGGTGGAAGTGCCCTGCGTGAAACGCAACGGTTTCATGGCCGCCAATGCCCTGACCGCGGCCTGCATGCGCGCGGCCGGCATCCGCAGCGCCATCCCCTTCGACGAGGTGGTGTCCGCGATGAAGGCGATCGGCGATGCCATGCCCGCATCGCTGAAGGAATCCGCCGAGGGGGGCCTGGCCGTCACTCCGACCGGGCTGGCCTGGAAGGCGGCGATAGAGCGCA
>CAYRXK010000051.1:2419-14583 GCA_964428265.1 uncultured Treponemataceae bacterium | reverse complement strand
GGGGGCCTGGCCGTCACTCCGACCGGGCTGGCCTGGAAGGCGGCGATAGAGCGCACCTGATTCCGGTCGCGCAGAAATGATCCCGGCTCAAGCGCAACAGATTCCCGCTGAAGCGCAACTGCCGCCCGCCACTGCAACCGAATGAAAAAGGCCGTCCCGCATATGCCGGACGGCCTTTTCGTCAAGCCACCGGCGTTTTCAGGCCGGTGGCTGACCCTCGATACGGAATCGGAAACCGATCAGGGGGCGATCGCCGCCTTGAAGGTCTGCTGTCCGCCCTTCATCTCGATGATGACGGCCGACTTGATCGGGTTGCGGGACTCGTCGTACTTGATCTGTCCGCCGACCGCCGCGAGGTCGGTCTTCATCAGGGCGTCGCGGATGGCTTCCGGCTTGGTGTTGCCGGCGGCCTTGATCGCGTTGAACAGGATGTTCGCGCCGTCGTAGGCCAGCACCGCGAGGGCGTCGGGAGCGGCGCCGTACTTTTCGGTGTACTTTTTGACCAGGGACTGCACCTGCTCGGAGGTATCGTCCTTGGAGTAGTGGTTGGTGAACAGGCCGCCCTCGACCGAGTCGCCGCCGATCTTCACCAGGTCGGCCGAGTCCCAGCCGTCCACGCCCACGAAGGTACCCTTGTAGCCGAGCTCGCGGGCCTGCTTGGTGATCAGGCCGACGTCGGAGTAGTACGCGGGGATGTAGAGCACGGCGGGCTTGACCTGCACGATCTTGGTCAGCTGCGCCTTGAAATCGGTGGTGCCGGAGGGATAGCCCTCGGCCGCGACCACCTGGCCGCCGGCGGCTTCGTAGGAAGCCTTGAAGGTTTCCATGAGGCCCTTGGAGTAGTCGTTGCCTACGTCGAAGATGACGCCGGCCTGCTTAACGGCCATGTTTTCGGCGACGTACTTCGCCATGACCTTGCCCTGGAAGGGGTCGATGAAGCAGCTGCGGAAAATGTAGTCGCCGATCTGGGTCACCTTTTCGTTGGTGGCGGTCGGCGTCATCATCGGGATCTTCGCGCTCTGGGCGATGGGGGCCGCGGCGAGGGCCACGCGGGAGGTGATGCCTCCGACGATGGCGACGACCTTGTCCTGCTCGATGAGCTTGCGGAAGACGGTGGCGCCCTCGGCGGGGTCGGCCTTGTCGTCTTCGACGATGAGCTTGATCTGCTTGCCGTTGATGCCGCCGTTGGCGTTCCACTCGGAAGCGGCGAGTTCGACGCCGTTCTTGGTGGACTGGCCGTAGGTGGCCGCTTCGCCGGAAAGCGGGTTGACGTTTCCGATCTTGATCTCGGCGGACTTTCCGCCTCCGCACGAGGCGAGGAGCACGACGGCGACGAGCGCCGCGACTGCCTTCACTACGGTACTGGCTTTCATGATGATTCCTCCACGAGCCATCTAGAAACTATTCCGCCCCCAGGGGACGGTGTTTTCACGGTGATCATGCGGGCCGGAAGTACCGGACGCGCCTTTTTCAAGTGGCGGTTTGGGGTCAGCCGCCCTTTTTTTCGATTTTGGCCCAGGTGTCGCGCAGAGATACCGTGCGGTTGAACACGGGAGCACCGGAACCGGCGGAACCGCCAGGCCCGCCCGCGCGATCGGTATCCGCGCAGAAATAGCCCAGGCGTTCGAACTGGTACGTCGATCCCGCCTCGGCCAGCGCGAGCGACGGCTCGCCGAAAGCGCCGTGCAGCACTTCGAGCGAATCCGGGTTCAGGTTGTCCAGGAAACTGCCGCCGGCGGGAACCTCCATCGGGCGCTCGGGCGCGAAGAGGTGGTCGTACAGGCGCACTTCCATCGGCACCGCGTGCGCCGTTGACACCCAGTGGATCGTGCCCTTGACCTTGCGGTTGTCGGGCGCGTCGCCGCCGCGGGTGGCCGGATCGTAGGTGCAGCGCACCTCGGTGACTTCGCCGGTGGCCGGGTCCTTTTCGCAGCCCGTGCAGGTGACGATGTAGCCGTAGCGCAACCGCACCTGGTTGCCGGGAAAGAGGCGGAAATACTTGGGCGGCGGGACTTCCTGGAAGTCCTCGCGCTCTATGTACAGGACCTTGGAAAAGGGCACTTCGCGGCTGCCCGCGGCCGGATCCTCGGGGTTGTTCACCGCCTGCAGCGTCTCGACCCTGCCCTGTTCCCAGTTTTCTATCACCAGGCGCAGGGGGCGCAGCACGGCCATGGCGCGGGGGGCGCGCTTGTTCAGGTCCTCGCGCAGACAGTGTTCCAGCAGCTGGATGTCCACCATGGAATCGGTCTTGGCGATGCCGATCCTGCCCATGAAATCGCCGATGGCTTCCGGCGTGTAGCCGCGGCGGCGCAGGCCCGCGATGGTGGGCATGCGGGGGTCGTCCCAACCGGACACCTTCCCTTCCTTTACGAGCTGCAGGAGCCAGCGCTTGGAAAGGACGGTGTGGGTCAGGTTCAGCCGCGCGAACTCGATCTGGCGGCTGGGATACATGTCCGTTTCGCGGATGAACCAGTCGTACAGGGGGCGGTGGATTTCGTATTCCAGCGAGCACAGCGAGTGGGTCACCTTCTCGATGGCGTCGGAAAGCGGGTGCTGGAAGTCGTACATCGGGTAGATGCACCAGGTGCTGCCGGTGCGGTAGTGCGGTTCGCGGCGGATGCGGTACATCACCGGGTCGCGCATCAGCAGGTTCGGGTGCGCCATGTCGATCTTGGCGCGGAGGGTTTTGGCGCCGTCGGCGAATTCGCCCGCGCGCATGCGCTCGAACAGGTCGAGGTTTTCGTCCACCCCGCGGTCGCGCCAGGGGCTGTTGCGGCCGGGCGGCGTATAGGTGATGTTGTTCTTGTCGGGGACATTGGTGCCCCGGTATTCCTTCATTTCCTCTTCGGAGAGGTCGTCGACGTAGGCCTTGCCCTTGCGGATCAGGACCTGCGCCAGGCCGTACAGGGTTTCGTAGTAGTCCGAGGCGAAGTACTCGCGATCGGCCCAGTCGTGGCCTAACCACTTGATGTCGCGGCGGATGGCCTGCACGTAGGACATGTCTTCTTTTTCTGGGTTGGTGTCGTCGAAGCGCAGGTTGCAGACACCGCCGAAGTCGGCGGCGACGCCAAAGTCGACCGAAATGGCCTTGGCGTGGCCGATGTGCAGCCATCCGTTGGGTTCGGGCGGAAAGCGTGTGCGGATCGAGGGGGTCTTGCCCGACTCGATGTCGGCGGCTACCGCCTCGCGGATAAAGTCGCGGCCGCGGGTGCTGCCAGTGTCGTCGCTCACGAAGTACTCCTTGCCGTGCTTCAGGGGCACGGTACGGGCACTTTACCGCAACGTATGCACTACGGTCAATAGAAACGCACCCGAGCGCAGGCGCGGACAGGCCGCCTTCAGGATAAAAAGAGGCTGGAACCGGCGAACTGCGGGTCGGAAGTGGCGTTCAGGCCCAGCTTGCGCAGGCCCGCGTCGTCTCCCGGCGAGGGGATGTGGGTCAGGTGCAGGTCGCAGGCGGACAGGCGCTTGAGCACATCCACCGCCGCCTGGGCCGCGGGGTTCATAGCGGCGCTGACCGACAGGGCGATCAGTGTTTCGTCAAGGTCCAGGGAAATTGAACTGCGGCCGAGCACGTCGCGCTTCATGCCGGTTATGCTGGAAGTGACGATGGGCGGCAGCAGGTGCAGCGAATCCGGCAGCCCGGCCAGCACCTTGGCCGCGTTCAGCACGGCGGCTGCCGTGGCGTGCAGGATCGGAGAATTCTTGCCGGTGACGATGCGGCCGTCGGAAAGTTCGATCGCGGCGCCGACGCAGACGCCCGAGTTGCCCTTGCCTTCCGCGGCGGCGCGCTCGGCGGCCTTGCGCGCGGGCAGCACGCAGGGCCGGTCCTCGGGCGCCAGGTCCAGTTCGTCCATGATAGCCTGGATGCGGTCCAGCACCGGGTGTTCGATCTTGCCCGCCGCGTATTCGCAGGCATGCCTGAACCAGCGCCGTATGACTTCCTGGCGGGCCGCGTCGCGCACCACCTGGTCGTCGACAATGCCGGAAGCGATGCGGTTCACGCCCATTTCGGTGGGCGAACGGAAGCCGGACGAGCCGCCGGTCACCCGATCGATCATGCGGCGGAGCACCGGGAACACCTCGACATCGCGATTGTAGTTGATGGACACCTGGCCGGTGGCCTCGAGATGAAAGGGATCGACGCAGTTGAAATCGGCGATGTCCACTGTGGCGGCCTCGTAGGCGATGTTCACGGGGTGCTTCAGGGGCAGGTTCCAGACCGGAAAGGTCTCGAACTTGGAATACGAGGAGTTGCGGCCGGCCGCGTGGTCCGCGTACAGGAGCGACAGGGCCGTGGCGAGCTTGCCGGAACCGGGGCCGGGGCCCGTGAGCACGACGATGGGCTTGGTGGTCGGAATGTAGGGATTGGCGCCGTAGCCCTCGGGCGAAACGATGCGGTCGATGTCCTTGGGGTAGCCCGCGGTCGGGCGGTGGCAGAAGACCGGCACGCCCCGGCGCTGCAACAGGGACCTGAACTGGTTCGCGGCGCTCTGGTCCTCGTAGCGGGTGATGACGACGCCGGCCACGCCGATGCCCCACTCGCGAAGTTCGTCGAAAATGCGCAGGGCGCTGGCGTCGTAGGTGATTCCGAAGTCGCCGCGGATGCGCTTGCGTTCGATGTCGCCCGCGTAGATGCACAGGACGACCTCGGCCTTGTCCTTCAGGCGCGCCAGCAGGCGCATTTTCACGTTCGGGTCGTAACCGGGCAGCACGCGGCTGGCGTGCCAGTCCCACAGGAGCTTGCCGCCGAATTCCAGGTACAGCTTTTCGGCTTTGGCGGCGCGCTCCATGATGAAGGAGGCCTGTTCCTCCAGGTACTTTTCGTTGTCGAAGCCCGCGATGCGCAGGCTCACGATACCGTCTCCAGAAAGGCGATCGCCGCGCGCACGCGCTCGAGGCTTTCCGGAATGCCCAGGAGCTTGATGGAATCGAACAGCGGCGGACTGACCCTCGCGCCCGTCACGGCCACGCGCAGCGGCATCATCAGGTCGCCGAGCTTGGCGCCGATCTCCGCGGCGCGGGCGCGGAACTTGTCCTCCGCGGCGTGGATGTCCGAAAGGTCGGCGGATTCCAGAAGCGGCAGGCACTCGCGCAGCATGCGGGCGGCGCCCCCTCGATCCATTTTCTTGGGAATGAATTCCGCCGCCTCCGGCATGGGTGGCCTGCGGTACAGGTAGGCCATCATGGCGGGGGCGTCCTTCAGGAAATGCAGGCGCTCCTTGACCAGCGGCATGGCCGCCAGTTCCAGCGCGTCGGCGGCTAGAACATCGGCACCGGCCGAAGCGTCGGCGGCTCGCAGGCCGGCCTCCACCAGCCAGGGCCTCAGCGCGGCGGCGAGCGCGGCGTCGTCCTTCATGCGGATGTACTGGCCGTTGTACCACTCGAGCTTCTGGTAGTCGAACACCGCCGGCGCCTTGTTCAGTTTTTCGACGCGGAAGAGCGAGGACAGTTCCTGCAGGCTGAAGATGTCGCGCCCGTCCTCGTAGGAGCAGCCGAGGTGCGCCACGTAGTTGATCAGCGCCTCGGGCAGGTAGCCGGCCTTGCGGAACTCGTCGACGCTGGTGGCGCCGTGGCGCTTGGACAGCTTGTGGCCGTCCTGGCCGAGGACCATGGGCAGGTGGCAGAGCTCGGGCTGCTCCCACCCGAAGGCGTCGTACATGATCTTGTGCAGCGGCGCGGAAGGTATCCACTCCTGCGCGCGCATCACGTGGGTTATCTGCATGAGGTGGTCGTCAACCACGTTGGCCAGGTGGTAGGTGGGGAATCCGTCCGATTTGAGGAGGACCGGATCGGGGCTGATGTCGGTGTTGCTCCATTCGATGCGGCCGAGCAGGCGGTCGTGGAAGACGGTGCTGCCCTCGGTGGGTATTTTCAGGCGGATGACGTGCGGTTCGCCCGATCGCGCCCTGGCGCGGGATTCGTCGGGGTCGAGGTGGCGGCAGTGGCGGTCGTAGCCCTGGTCGCCGGTCTTCGACTCCGCCTGCGAGGCGCGCAGGGATGACAGGCGCTCCTCGGTGCAGAAGCAGTAGTAGGCCTTGTCCAGCGACACCAGGCGCTCGGCGTGTTCGCGGTACAGGTCGAAGCGCCGCGACTGCACGTAGGGGCCGTGCGCCCCGCCGACGTCGGGCCCTTCGTCCCAGTAGAAGCCGAGCCATTTGAAGGTGTCGTAGAGGTTCTTTTCGTAGGCTTCGGAATAGCGGCTGCGGTCCGTGTCCTCAAGTCTCAGGATGAAGGTGCCGCCCATCGATTTGGCGAACAGGTAGTTGATCAGGGCGGTGCGGACGCCGCCGATGTGCTGGTTTCCCGTCGGCGAGGGGGCGTAGCGGACACGGACGCTCATGGGATGTCTCCTTGGATTTTCGGTCAGGAAGTATAATTGGGGCCCATGGAGGGGTCAAGCGAGCAGGACCGGCGCCTTACCCCTGGAAACCGGCCGCCAGGGTACTGAAAAAGGTGGCCACCAGCGCGGCGGCCAGCCCCAGCGCGGCCAAAAGCCCCCATCCGAGCGCGCCCAGCAGCATGCGGTGCAGGCGCCGGGGAGAGCCCGATGCGGCGATGATCAGGTCGAGGATGATGTTGGACACCGAGAGCCCGAACAAGCCTATGCCCGCGACGAGCAGTGCGGAATTCAGGTGCCGGTACAGGGATTCTTCCGCGCCGAACAGCCCCGCCGCCAGATACGCCGCCGAAATGACGACCAGCGCGGCGGCGAAGAAAAGTGAGGGCACGCGCAGAGTGCGGCGCAGCACGCCGTGGTGGTCCGGCCTGGCGGCGTTTGCAGTTTCCGCATCGCCGTGCTTTACTTCGGAAGGGTCCATCGCTCTCCGATCATAGCATATCGGCGGCGCGCAGGCAGGAGGCAGGCATGGAATACTTCTTCAACTTCGACAAGCTCGGCTACCTGCGCGGCGCCCGGCCGGACGGCTGCATACTCTGCCTGGTGCGCGACGGATCCCCCGACGTGGATCGCCTGACCGTGCACGAAACGGCCGACTTCATCGTGTCCCTCAACCTCTACCCCTACAATCCTGGCCACCTGATCGTGTTTCCGAGGCGTCATGTGGTGGATATCCGCGAATTGTCGCCCGAAGAGCGCCTGGAACTGGACCGGGTGACCGACCTCTGCCTTTCGGTCCTGGACGAGGCGCAGCGCCCCTCCGGGTACAATATCGGCTTCAATATGGGTCTGGTTGCCGGCGCCAGCATAGACCACCTCCACCTGCACATCATTCCCCGCTACCCCCGCGAACTGGGCATCGCCGAACTCCTCGGCGGAAAGAGGGTACTCGTACAGGACCCGCGCATGACCCGGGAGATCCTGGCGCGGCACTTCAGCGCGCGGAACCTGAATCCGGCGACCTGAATCCGACGATCACCAGCAAAGGAGTCGTGCCCGCCCTCACCCTGAAGGAACCCGAGGTGCAGCGGTTGCTCACCCCATAGTCGCCCGGCCCCCAGGCCAGACCACGCAATCCCCACGCCAAGCCTTCGGATTCCATGCCGGCCGACGGCGCGGCGGCGCCTGCCATAGTCGCGGCGGTGCCGACCATAGTCGCGGCGGTGCCTGCCGCACCTTCTCCGGAAAAACAGGGAAACACGGACACGAGCGCGCCCGGATCGGTGCGGCCGTCCAGCGAGGCACCAGGCCGGACCAGGTAGGCCGATTCCAGCGCCGTGTGCCATTCATCGGGCGCGCGGGCGCGATCGAAGAGCGCGCGGATGGCCAAGAGGTGATCCAGCCTGCCCCCGCCTCCGCCCGCAAGGGCAACGCGGTCGGCACCCAGCTTCCATGCAAGGGCGATAGCCAATTCGGTATCGGTATAATCCTTTTCCGGAGGATGCCGGTGCACGCGGTCGGGCGGCAAACCCGCAAGCAGGGATGGATCCGCTAAACTGTCCATGTCGCCGATCGCGTGGTCGACGCGCAGCCCCGCATCCAGGGCGATGGAAAGCCCGGAATCGGCGGCGATGACCAGATCGGCCGCGGCGGCCAGATTCCGCAGGAACGGTGCGGGGGGCGCATCGCCCCCGATGCAGACAAGCGCGTACATGTGATCAAAGAATGTCGGCTCCGGTCGCTTCCGTGTCAAGGCGTTCGCTGGTATCATCGGCAGCCATGAAGTCCGTCCGCGTTCCCGATGACCTGCTCCAGTTCGCGCGCCGCCTATCGGACGCGGGGCACGGGGCCTACCTGGTCGGCGGCGCGGTGCGCGACGCGCTCCTGGGCCGTCCCGCCGGGGATTTCGACATCGCCACCGACGCCACGCCCGAACAGGTCCAGGCCCTGTTCCGCAGGGTCATTCCCACCGGCATACAGCACGGAACGGTCACCGTACTGCTGCCCGCCCACAAGGTCGAGGTTACCACCTTCCGCACCGAGCACGGCTATTCGGACGGCCGCCGCCCCGACCGCGTGGAATACGCGTCCCGGATCGAGGACGACCTTTCCCGGCGCGATTTCACGATCAATGCCATGGCCTGGGACATCCTCGGCCGGCGGCTGGTGGACCCCTGGGATGGCCGCGGCGACCTTTCGCGCCGCATCGTGCGCGCCGTGGGAGATCCCGCGCTGCGCTTCGCCGAGGACGGCCTGCGCGTCCTGCGCGCGCTGCGCTTCGCCAGCCAACTGGAATTCGAAATGGACGGCCCCACCCTGGACGCCATACCCGGCGCCCTGGAACGTTTCCGCCTTGTCTCGGCCGAGCGCGTCCGCGACGAAACCAGCAAGATTCTGCTGTCGCCCCGGCCTTCTGTCGGCCTTGCGCTGATGGAAAGAACGGGCATGCTGGCCATCGTGTTCCCCGAGCTGGCCGCCTGCCGGGGCGAAACCCAGAAAGGCGCGCACCTGCTGGACGTGCTGGACCATCTCTACGCCGCCACGGATGCCGCCCCGCCCGAGCTCAGGCTCAGGCTGGCCGCCCTCTTCCACGATGCCGGCAAGCCCGGATCGCGCGGTATCGGCGCCGACGGCGAAGCTACCTTCCACCGCCACGAGGAACTCTCCGCGCGCATCGCCCGCGACACGATGCGGCGCCTGCGCTATCCGAACGACCTGTCCGACGCCGTGGAACACCTGGTGCGCCAGCACATGTTCAACTATGAAGACCGCTGGACCGATGCCGCGGTGCGCCGGTTCGCGGCACGGGTAGGCCGATCCAGCCTGGACGACCTGATCGCCCTCAGGCGCGCCGACGCCGTCGCCACGGCGGGCCAGCCCGCCGACACGCGCGCGCTCGCGGCGTTCAGGGACCGGATCGATGCGGTCCTGGCGCGCGGGGCGGCCCTCAACCTGAAGGATCTGGCCATCGGCGGCGAGGATCTGGCCGCCCTGGGGGTGCCGCGAGGACCTGCAATGGGGGAATTGCTCAAGGAGCTTCTGGAAACGGTGCTGGAAGACCCTGCGCAGAACGGGCGGGAAAGCCTTCTCAGGATCGCGGCGGCGTTATGGAATCGGAAGAAACCAACCCGCACATGACCCGGGCGGCTTCCTGCTCCGCATCCTTGCGGGTCAGGCCTTCGCCCCTGGTTTCGCGCCCGTCGGCAAGACGGCATGAAACGATAAATCGCCTCTCGTGCTCCGGTCCTTCAGCTTTTATGATCGAGTAGACAGGCAGCGCCAAGCGATCACGCTGCAGCGCTTCCTGCAGCCGCGTCTTGAAGTCCCGGCGCGGAGAGGCCAACGCCTCTTCGAAACGGTCGCGCAGTGCGCGCGCGATGAATTCCGCCGCCGCCTCGAATCCCGAATCCAGGAACAGTGCCCCGAACAGCGCCTCCAGCGCATCGGCCAGGATGGCTTTCTTGGCGCGGCCGCCCGACCGTTCCTCTCCCTTGCCCAGGACAAGGAGGGGCGCGATGCCGATCTGCACGGCGATCGGCGCCAGCGATGCCTCGGAAACCACCCAGCTCTTGATGCGGGCCAGGTCGCCCTCGGGCCTGCCGTCGAGCGCGGCGAACAGCATGCGCGCCACGACCAGGCCGAGCACCGAATCCCCGAGGAATTCGAGGGTCTCGTTGTCATGCGCGCGTCCCGCGAGGCCCGGGCCTTCCCTGCCGGCGGGACGTTCGTTCATGCAGGATCGGTGCGTAAGGGCGCGGTCGAGGAGGGAAAGGTCGCCGAAAGCGATGTGGTTGGCGTTCTGGAATGTACGGAGGGATTCAATGCGTAAAGCCGTCATGCACGGCGCTCCGGATGATCGGTGCGCGCATGACGGCCTTCGCGTGGAAGCGGAACGTTATTTGACCTGGGTCTTGATGAAGTCGTAGGCATCCTTGACGGTTTCGAACTCGTTGGCCTTTTCGTCGGGAATCTGGATGCCGAGTTCTTCCTCGATCCCGTAGACCAGTTCGTAGGTGTCGAGGGAATCCGCGCCGAGATCCTGGCGGAAGCTCGCTTCCAGCGTGATCTTGCTTTCCTCGACCTCGAGCTTGTCCGCGATGATTTTCTTGATCTTGTTGAACAGTTCGTCCATGCGTGTCTCCTTACTTGGATTCCGGGGTGATTATCTGGCGTCCCCGGTAAAAACCGCACTTCGGGCAAATGCGGTGCAGAAGCACCGGGTTGCCGCAATTGGCGCACTGCACGAGGGTGGGTGCGGTAAGTTTCATGTTCACGGAACGGCGCCTTCTGGTGCGCGCCTTTGAAGTCCTGAACTTGGGTACAGCCATGATATAACCTCATCTCGACAAAATCTTGTTCGGTTGCAGTCGCCGACCTTACACAAAGTCGGGCGTATTGTCAAGTGAAACCCGAAGGCCCGTCGGTGCGAACGCCTACCCCAGGGGGCCGAATTTCGCTTCCAGGGCGGCGCGGACCTCTTCCGGCACGATTCCGGGAGGCATGCGCCGATGCTGGGCCAGGATGCGCGCCGCGCTGGAACTGACATCCGAGAATCGTTCGTCGCAGGGCAGGAAGACGGATTCCAGATCCGGATCGAGGCGACGGTTCATCGATGCCATGACGCGTTCGTATTCGAGGTCGGCGGCGTTGCGAAGGCCGCGCACCAGCACCCGGATGCCGTGGTCGCGGGCGTACCCGGCCACCAGGCCATCCCAGCGCTCCACGGTTACCTCCGTCCAGCGCGCGCAGCAGCGCGCCAGGAGGTCCAGCCGTTCTTCCGGCGTGAAGAGCGCGCGCTTGGCGGAATTGTCCGCGAGCAGCACGTGCACGGCACCAAAGGTTCGGACGGCCCGGCCGATGATGTCCAGGTGTCCGAGGGTGGGCGGATCGAAACTTCCGGCGAAAATCGCTCCCGGCATGGAATCCACTGTACCGCGGCATCGGCCCTGTCGTACAGTGGGGCCAATGCGCCCGACCATGCCCCGGATCATTCTCGCCGCCGCCGCGGCCGCCGTCCTCTGCGCCCTGGCCCTTCCCAACGAATTGTTCATGACCGGCCTCTGGCCGCTGGGCTTCGTGGCGGTCGCCCCCCTCTACCTGGCCCTGGTTTCGGTGCGCGCTCATGGCGGGGCCGCCCTGGCGGGCGCGGTCTTCGGCGCGTGTCAGCACGCGATTACCAGCTACTGGCTCTTTTTCTACAAGGACTTCGCCCTCTGGACGATCGGGGCATCCACCCTCGCCTACGCCGCGATCTACGCGGTGGCCGGCATGTACGGCGCCTTTCTCCTGCGCGGCTCGCGCGCCGGACGGCCCTTTGTCTTCGCGGCCGCCTGGGTCTGCCTGGAATTCATAAAGTCGATCGGCTTCCTCGGGTATCCATGGGGGCTGCTTCCCTATTCCATGACCTCGCTGCCGGTCATGTTGCAGACGGCCGACCTCTTCGGCGTCTATGGCGTGTCCGCCCTGCTCGCGCTTTCATCGGCGCTCGCCGGCGAAGCGACGCTCGCGCGGGCAGGGCCTGCGGAGTTCCGGGCCGGTGCCGCGCTGCCCGGTTCCGCTCCGCGCGGCGCCGAATTACTCCCCTCGATCCTTTTCCTTGGGCTCTGCCTCGTCATGTTCCTCGGCTACGGCACATTCAGGATGCGCTCGCCGATCCCCGCCAATGGCACGCTGCGCGTCCTCATGGTCCAGCAGAACACCGACCCCTGGATTTCGGGCGAACAGGCCGCGCTGGAATCCAACGTGCGCCTGACAAGGGACGCGCTGGAGCGCAACGCGCGCTATGGCGGCGAAAAACCCGACCTCGTCCTGTTCTCCGAAACCA
>CAYRXK010000051.1:0-2319 GCA_964428265.1 uncultured Treponemataceae bacterium | reverse complement strand
CGCAACGCGCGCTATGGCGGCGAAAAACCCGACCTCGTCCTGTTCTCCGAAACCAGCCTCCGGCGGCCATACCGCGAATTCAAGTCCTGGTTCGCCCAGAACCCCGCTTCCGATCCCCTCGTGCCCCTGCTGGGCGAATTCGGCGTGCCCCTGCTGACCGGCGCCCCCGAAGTGCTGGACTGGAAAACCTGGGACGTCTCCAATTCGGTGGTCCTGATAGGACCGGACGGTTCGTTCCGCGATTCCTACGCCAAGATCCATCCGGTGCCCTTCGCCGAGGCCATTCCCTTCATGGAATATGCCTGGTTCCGGAACTTCCTGCGTGACGTGGTCGGGCTCGAGGGGGGCTGGGTCATGGGCGACCGCTTTACCCTATTCAATGTCGAGGCGCCCCCGGGCGATGTTTCGTTCGGCGCGCCAATCTGTTTCGAGGACGCCTTTGCCCTTCACTGCCGCGAGTTCGCGCGGCGGGGCGCGGATCTCCTCATCAACCTGACCAACGATTCCTGGTCGCGCACGCGCAGCGCCCTGGTGCAGCACTGGGCCATAGCGAGGATCCGCAGCATCGAACTGCGCATGCCGATGATCCGCTCCACCAATTCCGGTCTCAGTTCGGTCATCGACGCGCGCGGCATGGGCGTCGCCGAGATTCCCGTCTTTACGGCCGGCAGCCTGCTGGCGGACGTGCCGCTGCAGTCGGGCGGGCCCACGCTCTATCTGGTCGCAGGCGAATGGTTCGCGATCCTCTGCCTGTTACTTTCGGCCATCCGGATGATTATACTGATACGGGAGGACCTGCGGTCCCGAAGGAGGAAGGCATGAGTGTCAGGGAATACCTCGCCGCCGATCCGCTGCACGACATCGTCAGGTACCGCGGCAACGCCTCGGATTCCGTCGCCTTCGTGGGAACCCTGCGCAAGCATCCCTACGACCAGGAAAAGTGCCTCCTCTTTACGGCCGAACCCGACTCAGAAGGCCAGCCGCATGATTCGGCCATCTACGAATTCCGCGTCGCCGACGTGCTGGGGGCCGAGGAAATGTCCGCCACGGTGGACACCCAGGGCAAGGCGATGCCCCGCGCCCGCCTGTACATCCGCAAGGGGGCCATCGCCGCCCGCTACGAACCTTTCGAGGTAGGCGCCCCCAAGACCGTCGCCGCCAGACCCGCACAGGCGCCCGTGGAACCGCAGCATCGCACGGCCCGCCATCATGGCGACGCCCGCTGAATCCGACGGGCCGGATTCCTCCGCGACCGCCACCGGCCTTTCCCCGTGCGGCGCCCGCTATTGGAACCCCGCGCTGGCCGATGGGGCTTCAGGCCGGAGTCCGGGTGCGGTGCGCTGCACCCTCTGCCCACGGAACTGCCTGATCGCCGACGGCAAAACCGGCCATTGCCGCGTGCGCCGAAACCGCGGGGGCAGGCTCGAACTTCCGTTCTGGGGGCGCATTTCCTCGCTGGCGATCGACCCGATAGAAAAAAAGCCGCTGCGCGGCTTCCTGCCCGGTTCCGGAACCTTCTCGGTCGGATTCTGGGGCTGCAACATGGATTGCCCCTTTTGCCAGAACCATGAAATCTCGCACCCCTCCGATCCTGCGGACGCGGTGGAATCCCTGGGCCGCGGTTCCCTGGTCACAAAACCCGAAGACCTGATCCGCGCCGCCCTGGAATCGGGCGCGCCTTCGATCTCCTATACCTACTCCGAACCGGCCATCCACGCCGAATACGTGACCGAGTGCATGCGGCTGGCCCGCGCGCGCGGCCTGAAAAACGTCCTGGTCACCAACGGTTTCGTGGGCGAAGCGGCGGGCAGGGACCTCCTGGAACACTGCGATGCCGCCAACATAGACCTGAAGACCGCCTCCGAGGATATCTACCGCCGGGGTCTGGGCGGCGGCCTGGGCGCCGTGCGCGCCTTCATCGCCATGGCGGTGCCGCGCATCCATGTCGAGGTGACCACCCTCCTCGTGCCCGGCATTTCCGGAGACCTGCAGGGCATCCGGGACACGGCGCGCTTCCTGGCGAGCCTTTCGCCGGTACCGGCGCTGCACCTGACGCCCTACCATCCGGATTTCAGGATGCGGACGCCTCCCCTGTCCCGCCCGGCAATGCGCGCGCTCGCCGACGAGGCCGGGCGATGGCTTCCCGTGGTGTACTGCCTGGCCTGACGCGGTACGGCCTGTCGCGCGATTTTTTTTCGGATCGAGGTTTTTTTGGCTATTGACACGCTGCGGCCTTTTTGGGCATTGTACGTTCACCGATTGCGCGGTGGGTGTAGCTCAGGTGGTAGAGTGCCAGACTGTGGATCTGGTTGTCGTGGG
>CAYRXK010000050.1:0-17036 GCA_964428265.1 uncultured Treponemataceae bacterium | reverse complement strand
CTGCTCTGCCAGGGCAGCAAGGAAAAGGCCGTTTCCAAGGGCGAGTACGTCGGCGTGAAAACCTGCCGCGCGTCCAAGCTGTCCACCGGTTCGGTCAAGGCCTGCACCTGGGGCTGCCAGGGCTACGGCGACTGCGTGGCGGTCTGCAAGTTCGACGCGCTGGCGATGGGCGACGACGGCCTGCCGCATGTCGACTACGACAACTGCACCGGCTGCGGCATGTGCGCCGAGGAGTGCCCGCAGAAGCTGTTCGCGATGGTGCCGCGCACCCGCAAGGGTTCGGTGGTGCTGTGCTCCAACCGCAACGTCATCAAGGCCAACGTGCTCAAGACCTGCAAGGTCGGCTGCATCAAGTGCGAACTCTGCGTCAAGAACTGCCCCGAGAAGTGCATCACCATGGTGAACGGCATCCCGGTCACCGACTACGCCAAGTGCACCTCCTGCGGCGTCTGCATCGCCAAGTGCCCGACGAAGTGCTACCAGTTGCTGGAAACGGACGTCATGGGCGTCAAGAAGAAGGTGCCGGTCGTCGCGTGATTCCCTTCGGGCGAGGCGATGACGGTCGTTTTTCGTGAATATGGGGCTGCCCTGCGGGGTAGCCCCTTTGCCATAGGAGTGGAACCGTGGAAAAGAAGAACCTGGACTGGGGCAAGCTGTCGTTTTCCTACATGAAGACCGATTTCCGGTACGTTTCCTACTGGCGCGACGGCGCCTGGGACGACGGGAAGCTGGTGACCGAGAATACGATCACCATCGCCGAGGGTTCCACGGCCATCCACTATGGCCAGCAGTGTTTCGAGGGCCTGAAGGCCTACACCCGCAAGGATGGCCGCGTGCAGCTGTTCCGGCCGGACCGCAACGCCGCGCGCATGGGTGACACCGCCGATCGCATGGTCATGCCGCGCGTGCCCGAAGCCAAGTTCATCGACGCCTGCATGCGGGTGGTGCGGGCCAACCTGGCCTGGGTGCCGCCCTACGGCTCAGGCGCCACCCTGTACCTGCGCCCCTACCTGATCGGCGTGGGCGACAACATCGGCGTGAAGCCCGCGCCCGAATTCCTGTTCGGCGTGTTCTGCGTGCCGGTGGGACCCTATTTCAAGCAGGGCCTGAAGCCTGTCAACTTCATCACTTCGTCGTACGACCGCGCCGCCCCGATGGGCACCGGCGCGGTGAAGGTCGGCGGCAACTACGCCGCCAGCCTCCTGCCGCACGAGCAGGCCGCCCACGCAGGCTATGCCGACTGCATTTACCTGGACCCGGCCACCCACACCAAGATCGAGGAAGTCGGCGCCGCCAACTTCTTCGGCATCACCAAGTCAGGCGCTTTCGTGACGCCCAAGTCACCGTCTATCCTGCCCAGCGTGACCAAGTACTCGCTCCTGCACCTCGCGAAGGAGCGTTTCGGCATGCCGGTCGAGGAGCGCGACGTCTACATCGACCGCATCGACGAATTCGCCGAGGCCGGCGCCTGCGGCACCGCGGCCGTCATCACCCCAATCGGCGGCATCATGCACGCCGGGAAACTGCACGTGTTTCACTCGGAGACCGAGACGGGGCCGGTGACAAGGAAGTTGTACGAGGAGTTGGTGGGGATTCAGTACGGTGACCGGGAAGCTCCCGCCGGGTGGATCCGTATCGTTGACTGATAGTGTCACGAAGCTTGCGCTTTTTGCCTTTGCCGTAGCGGGCTGCTATTTCGTGGTGCGGAGCCTGAAGAGGATGCCGAGGGTCATGGTGGCCAGTCGGTCCGATACGGGTTCCGATGCCGCGGGCATTCCGCCTGAATTGGCGGGCAGGTACCGGTCATAGCGGAATTCCAGTCCCAGGCCGAGTTTCCATGCGCCTTCGCGCGACCAGAATGGAGTCCAGCGGAAGCCCGCCGATCCCGCCCATTGCCCTGACGGAGCGTAGGGGCGGTCGGCGGTATTGTCACCTGCGCCTGCGGGCAGAACCGGTGTACCGAAGGTAAGTGCCGGACCGGCGAAAATGTCGAGGTTTTTTCCAATGGATAAGCGCGCCTCGAGCGGCAGGCGCGCCACACCCATGAGCTCATCATAGGACACCCTGGTTTGCATGCCCGCCATGAAAACGGAGCCAATGGGGTAGGCAAGGCCGATTCCGACCGAGCCGCCTCGCAATCGGCTGCCATCGGGGCCATATGCACCAACATCGGCGCTGGCAAGAGCGCCCAGATCGAGATCAACCGAAATTCCAAGATATCCCTGCCGAGGCAGAACCCTGCCGGCGCCGAGCCTTCTGGAAGCCCAGTATGGTTCCGAAATCGATGAGATGACCACGCCGGTGCGGCTTCCCTTGCTGACGGCGTGTACGATGTCGCCGTCGCCGGCATACACCGCCACATGATCCGCCTTGGATAGCGGAGAACCAGATCGCACCCCATCAATGCTGAAGAATATTAGGTCGCCCGGCTCGAGCTCCCCTGACCGGACGGGTTCCACCCATGCAGCGAGGCTGGCAACCGTTCGGGGCAGCTTCCATCCCGTTGCGTCGTAGTAGGCCCGGAACACGAGACCGGAGCAATCCATGCCCGAAAGGTCCTCGCCTCCGAGCCGGTAGGGTGTGCCTCGATACGATTCCGCTTTCCTGATCACCGCGAATCGTGCATCACCGGCCCGCAGCACGGGCAGAGGTGCGTCGCCAGGCTGTTTTACGCCTTTGGGCAAGGTTTGGGCTGCTGCATTCGGAGCCATGCAGGCGAATAGGGCAAGAAATGTTGCTTCGAAGAGAAAGCGCAATCTTCGTGACACTACCAAGGAAGCCCCACCGCCCATACTCACAATATCGACGTGAAAACCGTATCGCATGATACCGAACCTTTGAATTGCGGAGCGTGCGGTATTGCGCAACCGGTGCGTTCTGGCGCATAGTGATAGCGCCGGACAATGGGCACGGTTCGTGACCGTCCAGGCGCCGCCGATTTATCCAAATTGCGGGCGGCTAATGAAATGCACGCTAAAAAGGAGAACCCCCCATGCGTGTTTCCTCACTTCGTCCCTTTACTTCCGAATCGGTGTCCGAAGGCCATCCCGACAAAGTCTGCGACCAGATTTCCGACGCCGTCCTCGACGCCTGCCTGAGCAAGGATCCGCACTCCCGCGTGGCCTGCGAATGCTACGCGGCCAACGGTCTGGTCATCGTCGGCGGCGAGATCACCACGAGGACCTACGTCAACGTGCAGGAACTGGCGCGCAGCGTCGTTTACGACATCGGGTACACCAACCCGGCCTGGGGCATCGATTCCGAGACGATGGCGGTACTGAACGCAATTAGGCCGCAGAGTCCCGATATAGCACAGGGCGTGGACGGCCATGGCTTGGCGGAATACGAGGGCAAGCAGGGCGCCGGCGACCAGGGCATGATGTTCGGTTTCGCCTGTACCGAAACGCCGCAACTCATGCCGGCTCCGATCATGCTGGCGCACGACATCCTCAGGCGCGCGTCGGAACTCCGCAAGTCCGGCGCGATCCGATGGCTCCGTCCCGACGCGAAGAGCCAGGTAACGGTCGAGTATGATGGCCATACGCCGGTACGCGTGTCCGCAGTGGTCGTTTCGCACCAGCACGATCCGGATGTCGAGCACCCTGAAATCAAGTCCACTATAATAGAAGAAATCATCCGGCCGGTCCTCGAACCCACGGGACTCCTCGACAAGGATATCGACTACTACATCAATCCAACCGGGCGCTTTGTCACGGGAGGCCCCGCGGGCGACACCGGGCTGACCGGACGCAAGATCATCGTCGACAGCTATGGCGGCATGGGTCGTCACGGCGGCGGCGCTTTCTCCGGCAAGGACGCTTCAAAGGTGGACCGATCGGGCGCGTACATGGCGCGCTATGTGGCGAAAAACATCGTCGCCGCAGGCTTGGCGGAGCGCTGCGAACTCGAAATCGCCTACGCAATCGGCGTACCGTTCCCCGTATCCGTCCTGGTCGAGACCTTCGGCACCTCCACCGTTGACGAAATGGCGATATCGCGCGCCGTGCAGGAAGTGTTCGATTTGAGTCCGGCTGGTATAATCCGCCATCTCGAACTCAAGAAGCCGGTCTTCCGCGCTACCGCATCCTATGGTCATTTCGGCAGGGACGGTTTTACCTGGGAAAAAACCGACAAGGTCGAGGCGCTTCGCAAGGCGATTCGATGATTTAGATATTGCGATATAGATATATCTGGTGTAGAATATCCTCCGGGCAATGATGCCCGAAAATCCAAGGGAGGAATCTGATGAACCGTAAACTCATCGCTGTCCTTGCCGTCCTCGCGATCGCCGCCACCGGCGCCTTCGCGCAGACCGCAACCAAGTACTTTGTCGCCCACCAGGGCGGTTATGTGGGCGAAGCCACCGTCACGGTGGACGCCGCCGGCGTCGTGAAAGCCGCGTCCCTCGCCGAGTGGCAGGGTCCGGGCGGATGGGCCGAGAACAACTCCGCGGACGGCAAGTCCATCGTGGACGGCGCCGTGGTGCGCACTCCCGATCCCTTCGCCAACCTCGGCAGCAAGGACCCCGAAATCAAGGGTTACATGTTCTATATCCTGAACGACCCCACCGGAAAGGGTCCCGCCGTCTGGTCGCAGTTCACCCCCGGCAAGGACGGCTTCGTCCGCCCCTCGCGCCAGTACGAGCGTGACTTCGAGGGCCTGATGTCCAACCCGATCCGCGCTGCCGCCTACGCCGCCGCCGCCAAGGCCGACACCCTCGTGAACGTGAAGATCGATGGCCTCAAGGTGACCGTCGGCAAGACCGCCTCCCAGACCGTGCACTACGGCAACATGGACAAGGCCGCGCCCACCGCCAACTACATGGCGATCACCAAGGATTCCATCGGCTATCGCTACAACAACGCCGCCACCCTCGCGTTCTTCAAGGCCAATCCCACCGCCAACTTCGCGGCCGCGATCCTGAAGAAAGCCAAAGTCAGCATCGTCGAAGACAAGTCCGTCGATGTCGCCGCCGCCTCCGCCTACGTTGCGGCCGACGACAACGTCTACTACATCGCCGACGCCGTCACCGGCGCGACATACAGCGATTTCCAGCACTACTCGATGGAGCTGCAGGCTGCCTACAAGGCCGCTCTCGCCGAGCAGAAGGTCGTGTTTCAGAAGTAAGTAGTGTCACGAAGCTTGCGCTTGACCGGGTGATTTGAATCAAACACTAGGTTCGCGCGCGAATACTCCTCGCAGGGATTGGATCATCCAGCCCTGACGAGGAGTATTTTTTTGGCAGAACTTATATTTTGCCCCAATCCGAAATGCGGCAATCATGAAGACGCGCCTGATGCGCCCTGGTTCATCGCGCGAGGTAGTTATCGAACAAAAGCTTTTGGATCAGTGCAGCGTTATCGATGCAAATCTTGCGGAAGTTGGTTCTCCTCGCAAACATTCAGCGTGGACTACTATGCCAAGCGAGTCACGAACTACCGTGAGGTGCTGAATCGACTGGTGTCGTCGTCAAGCAATAGAGCGATAGGACGAGCGATGGGGATTTCGCCGGATACGGTGCAGAATCGGATAGATCGACTGGCTCGGCAAGCTTTGGCGCTTCAGGCGCGATACTCCCCGGATGCGAATCGTTACGAACGTATTTGCATCGATGGCGTTGTGTCATTCGATGTCTCGCAGTATTTCCCGAGTGAAATCACCATTGCCATCACTGCAGATTCTCGATTCATCCTCGATCTTTCTCACACGAACAGGAAGCGTTCCGGATGCAAAAGCGCACTACAGAAATCCCGCGCAATAGGGCTTTATGAAAAGGCGAAGTTGGAGCGAGGTGGGATCAGCCGCACGATCAAGGAAATATTCGAGACGATATTTCGGCTCCGGCCGATGTCGGCAACCAAGCCGCTTATCCTGACCACCGATGAAAAACCCGATTATTCGCGGATATTGCACACGACACGAGAATTCCGCAGTCAGGATGAGACACATCGCGTTATTCACCAACAGATCAATTCAAGATTGCCCAGAACGTATTGGAATCCGCTGCATTCATCGAACTATGTGGAAAGGGAAATCAGAAAGGATTTGGCCAATCATCACCGGGAATCAGCATGCTTTTCACGAAATTCATCCAACATGATGAACAGGCTGGCATGCTATTTGGGGTATCATAACTTTCTCAAGGCATTTCTCATCAAATCGGGGAGGGATGATAAAAGGACTCATGCAACCGCCGCAGGGGTTCCGGGCATTGAATCGGTATTCGTGGGAAAGGCCTTTTTTTCTTCCAGGGCTTTCCTGTCCCGTACGAAACTGTGGCCATCGTTGGCGAGAATCTGGCTTAAGGAGTCGCTGACCCCTATGAAATTCAAGTCAGAGTATCTGCCGGCATACGCGCGCGCATGAGAATATCATGCGCGCGCAAGGTTCGTGACACTAGGACCAAATAAACCACACAAGAAGGTAGCCGGTGGTCACCGCCGCCAGCGTGAACGGCACGCTGATCTTCATGAACGTCGCGGCCTTTACGTCATGCCCTTCTTTCCTCAATATGCCCAGGCCGGCGATATTCGCCGAAGCGCCGATCGGCGTCAGGTTGCCGCCCAGGGTCGCGCCGACGAGGAGCCCGAAGTAGATCAGGGTCGGGTCGATGCCGAGTTGCAATGCGATGCCCTTCGCGACCGGAAGCATGGTGGCCACGTAGGGAATGTTGTCGATGAATGCGGACAGAACCACGGAAACCCAGACGATCAGCGTGTAGATGACGAAGGGGTTGTTGCCCGCGATCCTGACGAACAGCTTGCTGATTTCGTCGATCACGCCCGCCCGGGAAATTCCGGAAATCACGATGAAAAGCCCGGCCAGCAGAAGCAGCGTGAAATAGTCGATCTCCATGATCGCGGTGCGCACGCGCCGCGAGTTCTTGGTCGCGACGATGTCGTACACGAACCCGACAAGCATGACGCCGATGCAAATGAGACCGTTGATGTGCGAGACCACGAAGGGCGACATCCAGTCCTTCGGCATGAGCGACGCGATGATCAGCAGGAGGACCGTGCCGACCAGGAGAAAGGTGGGCACGAAATCCTCGACCGTGGTTTTTTCCTCCATCGATATCGGCGCCTTGTCGTTCCTGAAAAGGCGAAGAAGCACGACGGTTGAAACCAGGGCGCCTAACTGCACCACCCAGAACAGGCCGGGCTTTCCGCGGTACACGAAGAAATCCAGGAAATTCATGCCCGTGTGGCCGCCGAGCAGGATGCTCGTGGTGTCGCCGACGAGGGTCGCGGCGCCCTGCAGGTTGGACGAAATCGCGATGGCTATGATCGCGTTCACCGGAGAAATCTTCAGCTTTTTCGCGATCGTGACCGCGACCGGGGCGACCATCAGCACGGTGGCCACATTGTCCACGAAGGCCGACACGATGCCGGCGAACAGCGACAGCGCGATGATGGCCCATTTGACGTTGGGCATCCGGTCGATAATGAGGTCGGCCAGCAGGGCGGGCATCTTCGATTCGATGAACAGGTACACGATGCCCATCGTGCCGGCGATCATCATGATGACATTCCAGTCCACCGAGGAAATCACCTCGGTGACGGGAACGATGCCCGCGATCACGAAGATCGCGGCGGACCCGAGCGCGATGTACGCGCGGTAATTCGGGAAAAACAAAAGGCCCGCGTAGGTCAGGCCGAAAATCACGAGGGCGATGGTCATCATGGGATGCTACCTCCGTCAATCCGGCAGAACGTACCATATCGCCCGATACCCTGTCAGCGGGCGCGCGCGAATGATAAGGTAAACCATGGCACGCATCATGGTGGGCAGATCGGGTATCGAGGTCGAGGGGCAGGGCTTCGGCGCCCTGCCGATCCAGCGGGTTCCGCGCGACGAGGCGGTGGCGCTGCTCAGGCGCGCGTTCGACGGCGGCTTCCGCTTTTTCGACACGGCGCGCAATTATTCCGACAGCGAGGAAAAAATCGGCATCGCCTTCGAAGGCCTGCGCGACCGCGTGGTCATCGCCACGAAATCCGCCGCCAGGACCGGCGAAGCCCTGAAGCGCGACCTGGACACATCGCTCGCCAAGCTCCGCACCGACCATATCGACCTCTACCAGTTCCACAATCCGCCCTTCTGCCCCGCGCCCGGCGACGGTTCCGGCCTCTGGGAGGCGATGATGGAGGCCAGGGCCGAGGGCAAGGTTTTGCACGTCGGCATCACGAACCACCGCCTCGCCGTCGCGCGCCAGGCCGTCGAATCGGGCCTCTACGAAACCCTGCAGTTCCCGTTTTCGCACCTTGCGGCGGAGGTGGACCTGGACCTGGTCAGGCGATGCAACGAAACGGGTATGGGCTTCATCGCGATGAAGGCGCTGTCCGGCGGTCTCATCACCAACGCCGCGGCGGCCTTCGCCTGGATGTCGCGTTTCCCCGGCGTGCTCCCGATCTGGGGCATCCAGCGCCAGGTCGAGTTGGACGAATTCCTCGCCCTCGCCGGAAATCCCCCCACCATGACGCCGGAACTCCAGGCCGCCATCGACAAGGACAGGGCCGAACTCGCCGGCGACTTCTGCCGCGGCTGCGGCTACTGCATGCCCTGTCCGCAGGGCATCGAGATCAACATGTGCGCGCGCATGTCGCAGCTGATCCGCCGCTCGCCCCAGACGCGCTTCCTCACCCCCGAATCGCAGGCCATGATGCGCAAGGTCGAGTCCTGCACGCGCTGCGGCGCCTGCGTGAAAAAGTGCCCCTACGGCCTGGACACGCCGGAACTGCTCGTGCGGAACTACGAAGACTACCGGGAAATACTCGCGGGCAAGGTGGTGTAGCAGGGGCGCCCTGACGGCGACAATTTCGCTCGGATCATGCGACCCTACCAGATGCCGGGGTCCCTGGGCTCCTTGAGCTCGCCGTACGCGATCCCGGCTCAGGCGTACCCCTGGCCGGGCAGAGCTACGACCTCAATATAAACATCGGGAGCTACCGCGACGGATTCGATTCGCTGCGCGGCACGGACAGCCATGTCTGGTGCTTCGATTACGTCAAGAAGCGGTTTTCAAAATGAGACCCGGCGCCTGCGGCCACGATGTCGTTTGGCATGTCGGTGTATCGAGGGTTCCCGCCAGGATCGAGGTGATCCAGAGCGAGTACGTATCGGTGATGCGTTGAATGTAGAGCGACCGACGGGAGTCGAACCCGCTTCACGAGCTTGGGAAGCTCGGGTAATACCGGTATACGACGGTCGCGTTCATGGTTGGCGCTTCTCGCGCCACGAATCGAGGTAACCGTCGTGAGCCGGCGGCTGCCTTCCTGGGACCAGTGCTGCAAAGAACGTACGCGCCGGCTTACGCCGGGTCGCGTTCATGGTTGGCGCTTCTCGCGCCACGAATCGAGGTAACCGTCGTGAGCCGGCGGCTGGTCTCGAAGTGAAATATTACCGGCCGGGCCTGGCGTCGTCAAGCGCGGGCAGGCTGATCGCCTCGTGTGGTCCGAATATGCGTAGTGGCGCTCCCCGGACGCTAGTACAGGTATTCGGGCTCTCGCCTCGGTTCCCTCACGCGCCGCCGGAAAGGTCCGGCGCTTCAAGGACCGTGAGCGCATAGAATTTTTCGGGCCTGCCCCGGCCACCGGTGAGTTTCCGCAGGTGGCAGACCGCGCCGCCGTGTTCCTCGAGCTTGTTCAGGAGGCGGCCGGCGCTGCGCTTGGCGATGCCCATGAAGGCGGCCAGGTCATCGGTGCTGATGGCGGGCGCGCCGGATCGCTGGGCGCAGGCGATGATCTTCCGCAGGCTTGCGCTGTCCACATGGTAGGCGCGCGAGAGGGCGATGAGCCGTTCGTCGGATACGGTGCCGGTGACCTCGGGCGCGGGGGCGCCGGCATGATCCGCGCCTTCCGCCGGCCGTCCGGCGGCGTCGGCGATGCGCATGAAGAAATGTATCGCGTATTCGCGCGAGGGGTTGAGGAACAGGAATGGGATGCTGGCGGCCTCGAGATTTTTCGCGATGCCGGCGAAGCCCGTGACGGAAATGTCCACCTCGCCCCGGGCGTGCAGGTCCAGGTGTTCGGCCAGGATCCGTTCCTCGAGCCGGAAAGGATCCTGCAGGGTGAAGGCGGCGAAGCGCGGCGACCGGTCGCGGGGCAGGAGTTCCTTCAGGCCAAGGAAGTTGTTCAGCGGCGCGGCGAAGTCGATGTAGACCCGGGTCAGGTCGAGGGCGCGGTCGCGCAGCAGGAGCTTGAGCAGGGCTTCCTTTATGTCGCCCTTGCGTTCGTCCATCACGTGGCAGGGTTTGGCGGGTGTAGGCTCCTCGCGGAGTATGTCCCCGTACAGCGTTTGTCCGGCGACCGCGAAGCAGTCGACTTCGTCCAGGTGGCCGCGGTAGAGCGCCGCGGCGTCGCCTGCCCGCCTTGCCGGCAGGATGCGCAGGGTGCAGGATGGCGCGAGTTCGCGCGTCAGGCTTTTTGCGAAGGCTACGAGAAGTTCCGGGACGATGAATCCGATGCTGGGGCCCACGCGCGCTCCGCTCCTTGCCGGTGTGTGCGAGTATGCGTCATCAATTGTCTTTTATCAAGGACGCCCGGATCGCACGCTACGCGTGGTCCAGCTGCAGCAGGTGGCCGAAGCGTTCGCGCTTGGTTTCCAGGTAGTCCAGGTTGTGCTCGTGCGGGGGCAGTTCGTGCTGCACGCGTTCCAGGACGCGCAGGCCGCAGGCTTCCATCGCGGCGACCTTTTCGGGGTTGTTGGTCATCAGGCGCACGCTTTTCACGCCGATCTTCTTCAGCATTTCGGCGGGCACGCGGTAGTCGCGCTCGTCGGGCCTGAAGCCGAGGGCGACGTTGGCGTCCAGGGTGTCGTAGCCGGAATCCTGCAGGGCGTAGGCGCGCAGCTTGTTCAGAAGGCCTATGCCGCGCCCCTCTTCCTGGTGGTAGAGCACGATCCCGCGGCCCTCTTCCTCGATCCGGAGGAGGGCGTGGTGCAATTGGGGGCCGCAGTCGCAGCGCATGCTGCCCAGGGCGTCGCCGGTCAGGCAGGCCGAGTGCACGCGTGTGAGCATGCCCTCGCCGTCGCCGATGTCGCCCTTCAGGATGACGATGTGGTCCTTGCGGTCGCGGTTGTTCACGAAGCCGATGATGGTGAAGTGGCCGAAACGGGTGGGAAAGTCCGAAACCGAGGCGACCATGACGCAGGTTTCCTCGGTGCAGGCGGCGCAGTTGGCGGCCTTGGGGCATCTGCGCAGGAATTCGATGTCCTGGGCGATGATCTCTTCGACGCCGGGAATGGTCATTTCGTGTCGCCCTGCGCGAGGGTGGCGTCCGCCTCGACCTGGACCTCCGGAGGGGTGCGCAGGTCGTCGGCCCGGTTCAGGATGGATTCGAAATCCAGCGGCTTGGCGTAGAAATCGTCGGCGCCCTCGGCCATGATCAGGTCCTGCACTTCGGCGCGGTCCATGCCGGACATGGCCAGGATGGCGGGCTTGCCGAAAGAGGGGTCGGATTTGACCCGGCGGCAGAGCATGCGGCCGTCGATGCCCGGCAGGTCGATGTCCAGCAGGACCAGGTAGGGGTGGCGTTCCACCATGAGCTTGCCGGCCTCGAACCCGTCGTAGGCCTGGATGACGCGCAGGTCCGGGAAACGGCGTTCGATCATGCGCTTCAGGATGGTGTTCAGGTCCTTGTCGTCGTCGACCACCAGGACGAGGTTGCGGTCGACGTCCACCTTGATGGAGGAGTCGAGCTCGGCGGGGATGCGCATGCTGCGCTCCCTGAGGAAGCGCACGAGATCCTCGGCATAGACGCGGTACTGGCCGCCCGGGGTGGTGAAGGCTTTGAGGTGCCCGGAGCGGATCCAATTGATGGCAGTCTGGTTTACCACACCGCACATGTTGGCCACTTCGAGCGCTGAGTAGATCCGTACCCGTTGTTTTTCAGTTTTTCCCATGATTTGCCGTAATTGTGAGAATAATCCAAATATACCAATATGTCGAGTATATTACAAATAATTCCTATATATTGAGGGCGCGACCCGCGTCCCTGCCGGGATGCTTGAAAAATGGGCGCGCATCCCGTACCGTAGCCGCCATGGATTCGTCGAAGATCGAGGGCGAGGCGCCCGCGAAGAAAGTGGTGCGGGTGGTCAAGGTGAAGAAGGCCGGGGAAGCGGCGGCCGCGGCGGTTCCGGCGGGCATGCCGGCTGCGGCGCCTGCCGCGGACGCAACGGCGGCACCGGCTGCGGCCAAGGCGACGGGCGCCGCGCGGTCGGCGGCTTCCGCACCCTCGACCTCACCCTCGACCCTGCCCCTCCCCGCGGATATCGAGGCCCTGGCGGTGGACGAATCCGCCCTGGTGGCGCGCGTCGCCCGCGAACTGGGCGTGCGCCCGGGCCAGGTGCAGGCGGTGATCACGCTGACCGCCGAGGGCGCGACGGTGCCCTTTATCAGCCGCTACCGCAAGGAAGCCACCGGCAACCTGGACGAGGTGCAGGTGCGCGACAGCGTGCACAAGTTCGAAAGCGCCAAGAACCTGGAAGAGCGCCGGATCGAGGTGATCAGGGGCGTGGCCGCGCTGGGCAAGCTGGACGATGTCCTGTACGCAAACATCCGCAAGGCGGCCACCCTCGCCGAAATCGAAGACCTCTGGGCGCCGTACAAGAAAAAGAAGAAGACGCGCGGCATGATCGCGCAGGAGCGGGGCCTGACCCCGCTGGCCGAGCTGATGCTATCGGCCGACAGGGCCGCGGTCGATGCCGCCGCGCCCTCCTATATAAAAGAAGATGCCGAGCATCCGGAGCTGTCCGTGGCCACGGCGAAGGACGCGGTCGAGGGCGCGAAGGACATACTCGCGGAGCGGCT
This sequence comes from uncultured Treponemataceae bacterium, assembly GCA_964428265.1. Classification (GTDB taxonomy): domain Bacteria; phylum Spirochaetota; class Spirochaetia; order Treponematales; family Rectinemataceae; genus CAYRXK01. The sequence goes on along the minus strand of CAYRXK010000050.1, from coordinate 4,228 downwards.
GTCGCAGAACGCCGAGATGCGCGCCCTGGTGAAGGATTTCTTCCGCAAGACGGGCCACCTGGTGACCAAGGGAGTGGGCGACGAGGCCAAGCGTGAAACCTCGACCTACCAGATGTACTGGGAATACTCGGAGCCGCTGTCCACCCTGAAGAGCCACCGCCTGCTCGCGGTGAACCGCGGCGAGCGCGAGGGCGAGCTCGAGGTGAAGCTGGAGGTGGACGAGCCCGCCGCGCTCGAGCGCATCCTGGAAAAGACGCTGACCCGCAACGACTACCACCGCGACGCGCTGGAGGACGGCCTTGCGCGCCTGCTGGCGCCGGCGGTCCTGCGCGAACTGCGCACCGACGCCTCGGACTACGCCGAGACGCACGCCATCGACGTGTTCTCGGAAAATCTGAAAAACCTGCTGCTGCAGCCGCCCCTGCGCGGGTCGCGCGTGCTGGGCATGGACCCGGGCATCCGGACGGGCACCAAGTGCGCCGCGCTGGACGAAACCGGCAAGTACCTGGATTATTTCGTGGTCAACCAGGAGCTGAAGCCCGAGGAAGCCAAGAAGGCCATCGCGAAGGCCGTGAAGACCCACGCGATCCAGATCGTGGCCGTGGGCAACGGCACCGCCAGCCACGAGGTGCAGGCGGTGGTGGCGGCCGCCATAGAGGAACACGGGTTGGAGTGCAGGTTCACGGTGGTGGACGAGGACGGCGCCTCGGTCTATTCCGCGGGCGACGTGGCGCGCGAGGAATTCCCCGACCTCGACCTGACCATCCGCGGCGCCATCTCCATCGGAAGGCGCCTGCAGGACCCCCTGGCCGAACTGGTGAAGATCGACCCCAAGTCGATCGGCGTGGGCCTGTACCAGCACGACGTGAACCAGAAGCGCCTGACCGAGCGGCTGGACGAGGTGGTCGGCTCGGTGGTGAATCGGGTGGGCGTGAACCTGAACACCGCCAGCCACGCCCTGCTGAAATACGTGTCCGGCATCAACGCGGGCACCGCGCGCAAGATCGTGAAGTACCGCGAGGAAAAGGGCGCCATCACCTCGCGCCTCTCGCTGCGCGACATCCCCGGCATGGGCGACAAGACCTTCGAACAGTGCGCCGGCTTCCTCAAGATTCCCGAAAGCGCCAACGAACTGGACAACACCTGGGTGCACCCCGAAAACTACCCCCTGGCCGCCGAAATCCTGCCCATCCTGCGCGCAGGCGGCGACCCCTCGCACGACGCGCGCGTCGGCCTGAAGGCCAAGTACGGCGTCGGAGACACCACCCTGGACGACATCGTCACCGAACTCAAGAAGCCCGGCCGCGACCCGCGCGAAAACCTGCCGCCCCCCATCCTGCAGAAGGGCGTCCTGAAGTTCGAGGACCTGGCCGAGGGCATGCGCGTCACCGGCAAGATCAAGAACGTCGTCGACTTCGGCGCCTTCGTGGACATCGGCATCAAGGAAAGCGCGCTCATCCACGTGTCCGAGATGTCGGATCGCTTCGTGAAGGACCCGATGGAGGCCGTGAAGGTGGGCGACGTGAAGGAGTTCAGGATCATCAGCCTGGATACCGCGCGGCGGCGGATCGGCCTCTCCCTCAAGTCCGATGCTAGTGTCACGAAGCTTGCGCTTTCCGGGCAGCACGGTCACGGCGGGCAGTCTGACCGTCACGCGGGCGACCGGGCCGGCAGCCATCCTGATGACCGGGCGCCGCGCCGGGTGATCGTGGCGGGAAAACCAGGCCAACAAGCGGCGGGTCATCCGCAGGCGCAGCAGGGCAGGGATTTTTCTGTCGAGCGCAATCTTCGTGACACCAGCGCACGACCCGCTGCCCGCGTAGAAAAGTCGTGGGAGCGCCCCGCCCCGAAGCCGGCCAAGGAAGACGACGGCACGACCTACAATCCCTTTGCGGAATTGCTGAAGAACCGGAAGAAATAGGGGCGGACCGGAAGAAGCGGGGGCGCGGTGCTGCCGGGCTGAACCGTACGCGCGGGCTCCTGCCGATTCTGAGGACCTTGCTTGTTGCCTTGTAGGCGGCGTGCTATCCTATCCTACAATCCTCGCATGGAGCGGGTGCTATGACGTTCGATGATTTCAGGGCGAGCCACCGCATGGCAAGCCAGTGGAACCGGTTCAGCATGGCGTTGGTGTTCGTCGCCACCGACCTGCTCGCGGTCCTCTTGAGTTTCGGCACCGGCTTTTTCATCGTCAACGCGTACGACATCGAAATCATCAACTTCAAGTCGTTCGTGACGTACTGGCCGTACCTTTTCGCCTTCCTCGCGGTGTTCTACATACTCAAGCTGTATCCGGGAATAAGCCTGGCGCATGCGGAAGAACTGCGCAGGTTCACCATCGCCTCGTTCTTCAGCCACGCGGGCATCATTCTTTCCCGGATGATCATGAGCCGCTATTTCGGGCTCGACGCGTACGCGTTCGCGTTCATGATTTCCTGGGTGGCGAGCATCGTGCTGTTCCCGCTGGGCAGGGGACTCCTGCGGTCGCTGTGCAAGCAGGCGCCCTGGTGGGGCGTGCCCGTGGTCATATTCGGGGCGGGCAAGACGGGGCGCATGCTGGCAGACCGGCTGATCAAGAAGCCCTGGATCGGGTTCATCCCCGTCCTCTTCCTGGACGACGACGCTTCGGTCGGCGCAGATTACCTCGGCATTCCCATCCTGCACGATACCTCGCTGGGCTCGCGCGCGGCGTCCGAATGCGGCATCGATACGGCGATCGTGGCCATGCCGGGCGTGGAACGCGCGCGCCTGGGCGTGATCGTGGCGGACTACGTGCAGTCGTTCAGGCACTACATGCTGCTTCCGGATTTTTTCGGCGTCACGAACATCTGGATGTCGGTGCGCGACCTGGACGGGATGCTCGGCCTCTACACCTCACAGAGCCTGATGCTCCCGCTGAACCGAAGGATCAAGCGCGCGCTCGACGTGATCCTCTCGCTGACCGGCGGCATACTCATTTCACCGCTGCTCCTCATCATCGCGATCCTGATCAAGATCGATTCGCCCGGCAGGCTGTTCTACGGCCAGCACCGGCTGGGCGTGCGAGGCAGGCCGTTCACGGCATGGAAATTCAGGTCCATGGTCTCGAACTCGAAAGAAGTGCTCGACAAACTACTCGCCGAAAATCCCGAGGCACGCCGCGAGTGGGAAGAAAACCACAAGCTGCGCAACGATCCGCGTGTTACCCGTGTCGGCGCCTTCCTTCGCAAGCACAGCCTGGACGAGCTGCCGCAGATATGGAACGTGTTGCTCGGCGAGATGTCGCTGATAGGCCCACGTCCGATAGTCGAGGACGAGGTCGAAAAGTACGGTCACGAGTACCGCCTTTTCTCCAGCGTAAAGCCCGGCATGTCGGGGCTCTGGCAGGTGTCCGGCCGGTCGGAGACCGACTACGAGGAGCGCGTGGCGCTCGACATCCTGTACATCCAAAGCTGGTCGCTATGGCTGGACCTGCACATCCTGTTCAAGACGGTCAGCGTGGTGTTCGGCGGGAAAGGCGCGTACTGAGGTGTTGCGTCGAGTTGCTCCGATGCTGGCGGTCGTGGCGATGGCGGTTGCCGCGATCGGTACGGCATCGCCCGCGCCCGGCGCCGGAGCGCTTCCGGCTCCGCAAACGCTTACGCAGCTATCTGCGGTGGCCAAGGGGCTGACCGCCGCGGAACTGGAGACGCTGGCTGCGGGCGGGCTTCTGCTGGGCGGGCCGCGGAACTCGTCCGAGGCCAGGTTCGCCACGGCGGGCGCCGCCGGTCGGCGCGTGGCCGCACTGGCCGACACCTTCGACGGCACGGTGAACGTGGAGAGCGCCCGCCTGGTCCGCCCGGCAGAAGGCCCTCCGGCTGATCTGGGAGCGGTCGCGGCCCGCCTGCTCGATGTGGAAACACTGTCCGGCGTCACCTACTATTCGGAGCGCAAGAAGGGAATCGCCGTGCTGTTCGACGACGTGTACCGCGTCGACGCGCCCGGCAGCAGGACGCGCGCGCCTGTGCCGCCCAAGGTCGGCGTCGTCAGGGAAACCACCATCCACCTTAAGGATTCGAATTTCGGCTCGTCCTGGTACTCGGTGCGCGTGGAAGAGACGGGCGAGGGCCTGCTGTTTTCCTTCGCGAATGCCCGGCAGCTCAATTTCATGGTGATCCGCGCTTTCGACGTGGCCGGCGTGCGCATGCTGGTGCAGATCGTCCCGGTGCGCGAAGGCCTGTACGTGGCCAGCATGTGCGCCGCGGACCCC
>CAYRXK010000049.1:10472-17711 GCA_964428265.1 uncultured Treponemataceae bacterium | reverse complement strand
ACCGCCCGGCAGAAGTCGCCCGCGTTGTGCGCCTCGAGCGCCTGCAGGAGCAGGCGGTCCATGTCGCCGTCATCGTCGGTGACGCAGGCGGCGGCAGGTCCGGAAGACTGCGGCGATGCATCCGGGGCGCCGTCCGCCAGGGTGATTTCAGGCGAGATTCCGGGCGCGTCGGCCACGTCCTCGATCTTTTCATGGAAGGCGGAGCGGCGGCGCGACAGTTGTCCGTTCAGTTTCTTCTGATATTCGAGGATTTCCTGGAAAATGATGTCCGACAGGGTGAGGTTGGCGTTCAGCGCGGCCAGCTTGCGCTTCATCGGTTCGTCGAAGGGAGTGAACTCGGCCTTGTAGACCAGTTCGTGCTCCACCTCGGCCCAGGCTTCCTGCAGGATCGTGCGAAGCTGGATTTCGAAAATCGGGCGTTCCAGGCCTTCGCAGAGCGGCATCAGGGCTTCGGGTATGGCCGCCAGGACATGGATGGATTCGTAGCCGAATTCGCGGAAGGAACGCTCGGCGCCCTTGCGCTCGATTTCCACCACCTCGAATGATTCGCAGAGGGCGCGTTCGGCTATCTGCAGATCGCCCAGGAAGGGGCAGACCGCGCGCAGGGCGATGACGTCGTTCACCGGCAGCGGCGGGCCGCCTTCATGGTGCGCCTTGCGCAGAAGCCTTAGTTTTTTTTCGTACAGGGAATCGAAATCCTTGACGCGGCCTTTCAGCGTCAGCCTGAGGCCGGCCTTGCGGAGCGTCTTGCCTACCCTCGAAAGCAGTTCGGAAAGGGCTTTTTCGTAGCCCGCCTTCCGGTCCTGGTATTCGAGGGCGAGGGCATGCCGATCGGGTACCTCGTCGAGCGGGACATCGGTCATAATGAAAAGATACCCCGGTTTTCGCTTTTTTCCAATCGGCGAGCGGCGTCGGATCAGCGAACGGTGGTGGGCTTTCCCTCTATGGTGATCACGAGCGCGCCGTATCCGGGCGCGGAGGCGTCCAGGCTGCGCCTGAGGGCTTCGGCGGCGACGGGAAAGGGAACGGAAGACGGCTGCAGCGCGTCCGCCGACAGATCCACGTACAGGGTGCCGGAGCGGCGCAGCACGGAGCGCAGGCGCACGCCGGGCGTGAACAGGGGCAGCCGCTGCCGCGTACCGGGACCCAGCAGCGATTCGGCGACCACGGCCGCGGCCCTCGACTCGCGGTCCGCGCTGCCGTCCGAACGGCGCAGCTCCTCGCGCAGGCGCAGGGTCTTTTCTTCCGGGAAGTACAGCGTGATCGACCCGCGCGCGCCGGCGATGCCGTTGAGCGCCAGCGCGAGCGCGGCTGCGGCGACCAGGATCGCCCAGCCGGCGCCCGCATGGTGATGATGGTTCGCGCGGGTGCGGTCGCTCACGGCGTACCCTCGAAATGGTCTATGAAATCCACGATGCCATTGTAGATCGCATCGGAGGCGCGCCTCAAGTACGACTCGTCGGCCAGCAGGGCCGCCTCGGCCGGATTGGTAACGAACCCGATCTCGATCAGGATCGAAGGCATTTTGGCGTTGCGCACCACGAACCACTCCTCGGCGCGGATGCCCCTGGATATGGTCTGGGCTCCAATCGCCGCGCCGAGCCGGTCCATCACCTTGCGGGCCAGGATGATGCTTTCGGTAGTGAATTCCTCCTCCAGCATCGCGTTCAGTATGGGCGCGATTTCCTTGCCCTTGTCGCGCACCGTCTGCGCGTCGACCACGGTGCGCCGGTATTCCGGATTGAGGTACCAGACTTCGTAGCCCTTGGCGTCTCGGTTGAACGACGCGTTGGCGTGGATGCTGACATAGATGATCGCCTCGTTGGGCCCCAGCTTTACGCGGTTGGCCATTTCGACCCGGTCTTCCAGGGTCGGGTAGCGGTCGTCGGCGCGCGTCAGGGTGATGCTCCGGCCCGGGTAGCGCTGGCCGAGGAGTTCGTGCACGCGCAGCGCCGAGCGCAGGGTGACTTCCTTTTCGGCAAGGCGGAGGCTGCCGTGCTCGCCGATGGCGCCGGTATCCTTGCCTCCGTGCCCCGGGTCGATGAGGATCGCCGAAACCCGGTAGCGTTCCTTGTTGCCCGCCGCAAGGTCCGCCAGCGCGGTTTCGAGCGCCCCGGCGATCGAGGGGTCGAACGCAAGTCCCGCCTGGGTCTCCTGGGGGGGCACGACCCGATACAGCCGTTTCCAGTCCGCCACCAGATACGGAAGGCCCGCGGCAAACCGGAAACTGTGCTCGCGCCACTGCAGGACGCCGGAACGGGTCAGGGGATCCCAGGACGCGTCCATCTTGTAGCGCGCCGCGAGGGAGATGAGATCCAGCGATCCGGACGTGCCGGCCGCCTGGGCTCCCGCCGGTACGAGGCAGGCTGGCAGGACCAGCAGCAGCTGCAGCAGGACCAGGGTGCGGATGCGGTGGAATCCCGTCATCCGGCATCTCCCGCCCGCTGCCGTTCCCTCCATGACCTGATTTCCCGGAACTCGCGCAGGCTCCCGCCCGCGATCCCGCGCCGCAGGGCGACAAAACGGAAATACGTCAACCCGCGCGCAGTGCCTGAGGCGTGTTTCAGCCATAGTCGCGCCAGCGATCGGGCATCGATGGAGCCGGATCGGGATTCGTCTCCGGGCTCACCCTCGATCCGGAGTTCGAGCGCCGGAAATCCCGAAACCGCCCTGCCAGCCGCCCGCGCGGCGATGCAGAAATCGATCGATCGCGCGATACGGTCGGCGTAGGCAAGGTCGAATCCGCCAAGCGCCAGGAAGGCCCTGACATCGTAGATGCCCGCCAGGTCATCGAAACCCAGCACCGCTTCCGCGTCGGCCAGGGGCTCGGAGCGCTTGAGTTCGGGAAGGCGCATGCCGACGACGACCCCCGGGACCTCGGGGTACCGTACGGTCGGCAGGATTCCGCCCCCGGCGTCCCGGATCGCGGGACAGAGGCGTACCGCGTTGCTTTCATGGATGCGCCGCATGAGCCGGGTCGAGATGAATCCCGTGCCGAGGCGTTGGTCCGACCAGAGCACCAGGGCTTTCCCCGAACCCAGTTCGCGCATGCCCAGGTTCAGCATCGCCTCCGGATCGCCCGGTGCCGAAGGCATGAGGATGCGTACGCCCGGAAACGTCCTGCTCATGCGCTCGGCTTTCGCCGTGTCGCCCTGCGCGCCGACCAGGATGATGCGCTGTATGCCCGCGGCGGCCAGCGAGGCGAACAGCCTGTCCCGGTACATCGGGGCGCCGCGCTCCAGCACCAGGGCGGACAGGCCGTCCTGGCGCGCCTGGCGCTCCGCGCCCGCTCCGAGAATCGTGTAGTCGAGGGTCTGTGTCATCGTCCTATATATCGGCCGCCGCGGGCCAACTCTGCAATGCCGATCGGCGATTGGAGATTCTCGATAAAAACGCCATCCGGCCCTTGCGCCTCCGCCCATCATCGGTTATAACGGCTGATGGTGGAAACACCACAACCTGTAGTATCGTTTTTGACATATATGCACATCTGTTGTGTAGCAATATTCCACAAGCGCACCGGTTTCCGGGACAACGACGGAGACGGGCGGCTCGCATACACCGCATCCGGAGGATGTCCGTGAAATTCGAACGCAGATTTACCACCGAGACCTCGGGCCCCTACGAAGGAATCGTCTGGGCGTCGCGCACCAGCGAAATCAGAAACACCAACGGCTCATCGGTCTTCAGGATGGAGGGGGTCATCGTACCCTCGACCTGGAGCCAGATCGCCACCGACATCATCGCGCAGAAATACTTCCGCAAGGCGGGCCTGAAGCCCGGAACCGCGCGCGGATGGGAAAAGCACGTGCCCGAATCCCAGAAGGCGCTGGCCGCCGACGGCGCCAAGCCCGATGCCGAACACGACGCGCGCCAGGTTTTCCACAGGCTCGCGACCACCTGGTGCCTCTGGGGCCGCGAGGCGGGCTACTTCGACAGCCCCGAGGACGAGCGCGCCTTCTACGAGGAACTCCTGTACATGCTGGCCCACCAGATGGCGGCGCCCAACAGTCCGCAGTGGTTCAACACCGGCCTGCACGCCGCCTACGGGATCGAAGGCCCCGCGCAGGGCCATTATTATGTCGATCCTGCGACCGGCCGGGTGCTGAAGTCGGATTCCGCCTACCGCAGGCCCCAGCCGCACGCCTGCTTTATCCTCGACATCCAGGACGACCTGGTGAACGAGGGCGGCATCATGGACCAGGTCACCCGCGAGGCCAGGCTGTTCAAGTACGGCTCCGGCACGGGCAGCAACTTTTCCAAGATCCGCGCGCTGAACGAAAACCTGTCGGGGGGCGGCGTATCCTCGGGACTGATGTCCTTCCTGAAGATCGGCGACCGCTCGGCGGCCGCGGTAAAGTCCGGCGGCACCACCCGGCGCGCCGCCAAGATGGTCATCCTGGACGCGGACCATCCCGACATCGAAGCCTACGTCAACTGGAAGACCGAAGAGGAATACAAGGTCGCCTGCCTGGCCGCGGGCAGCGCCCTGCTGAACGAACGAGCCCGCGAGCTCAGGCTGGCGGTGGATTCAGGCCTGGACGAGGGCCTGGACATGGATGGCGCGCTGTCCTTCGAGGCCAATCCCCGCCTGCGCCGCGGCGTGCGCGACGCGCTGCGCGCAGGCGTGCCCTCCGCATGGATCCACCAGATCCTTTCCATGTACCGCCAGGGAGATGCGGCGCCGAAGCTGCCGCAGTACGATACCGGCTGGGAATCCGAAGCCTACAACACGGTCTCCGGGCAGTCGTCCAACAACTCCATCCGGGTGGACAACCGCTTCATGAAGGCGGTGCAGGATGACCTGGACTGGGACCTGGTGGCGCGCACCAGCGGCAAATCGATGAAAACCCTGAAAGCCCGCGCGCTGTGGGACAAGGTGGCCCGCGCCGCCTGGGCCTGCGCCGATCCGGGCATCCAGTACCACGGCACGATCAACGAATGGCACACCTGCCCCGCCGACGGCGAGATCCGCGGCTCCAATCCCTGTTCCGAATACATGTTCCTCGACGACACGGCCTGCAACCTGGCCTCGCTGAACCTGATGACCTTCTTCGACGCGAAGTCCGGTTCTTTCGACGACGAAGCCTACCGCCACGCGATCCGCATCTGGACCACGGTGCTGGAGATTTCGGTGGTCATGGCGCAGTTCCCCTCGCAGGAGATCGCGCGCCGATCCTTCGATTACCGCACCCTGGGCCTGGGCTACGCCAACCTCGGCAGCCTTCTCATGGTCATGGGCCTGGCTTACGACTCGGACGAGGGGCGCACCGTGGCCGCCTCGCTGTCGGCCATCCTTTCCGGCGAAGCCTACGCGCAGTCGGCGCGCATGGCCGGCGAATGGGGCCCCTTCGCGCGCTACGATGCCAACCGCGAGCACATGCTGCGCGTCATCCGCAACCATCGCCGCGCCGCCTACGATGCCGCCCCCGCCGAATACGAAGGCCTTACGGTGACGCCCCCCGGCCTGAAGGAATGGGCCTGCCCCGCCAACCTGGTCGCCGCGGCGCGCGAATCCTGGGACCAGGCCCTCGCGCTCGGCGAAACGCACGGCTACCGCAACGCCCAGGTCACCGCCATCGCCCCCACCGGCACCATCGGCCTCCTGATGGACTGCGACACCACCGGCGTGGAACCCGACTTCGCCCTGGTGAAGTTCAAGAAGCTCGCAGGCGGCGGCTACTTCAAGATCATCAACGCCAGCGTGCCGCCCGCCCTGGAATCGCTCGGGTATTTACGGGAAGCCGCCGACCGCATCACCGCCTACGCCCTCGGCCATGGCACGCTGGAGGACGCGCCCGGCGTGCCCGCCTCCGCGCTGCGCGAAAAGGGACTCTCCGCCGAGGTCATGGAAAAGGTCACCAAGGCCCTGCCCGGCGCGATAACGCTGGAAGGCTGCTTCGCGCCCTACATCATCGGAGAGGCCGCCTGGAAAGCCCTGGGCCTGGATCCCGCGCTGTCGGGCGAACCCGGATTCAGCTTCCTGCAGAAACTCGGCTTCAGCGCCGCCGACATCGAACAGGCGGAACTCTTCGCCTGCGGCGCGATGGGGGTCGAGGGCGCGCCGGACCTCAAACCGGCCGATCTGCCGGTCTTCGATACCGCGACACCCTCGGGCAAGAAGGGCACGCGCTCGATCCAGTGGCAGGCGCATGTCGCCATGATGGCCGCCGTGCAGCCCTTCATCACCGGCGCGATTTCCAAGACCATCAACATGCCCAACACGGTCGGCTACGAGGACGTGAAGGGCGCCTACATGCTCGGCTGGAAGTCGATGCTCAAGTCGATCGCGCTGTACCGCGACGGGTCCAAGCTTTCGCAGCCCCTGTCGGCCCTGAGTCCCGGCGTGGACATGATCGCCGATTCCATAGTCGCGATGCAGACCGCGGGCCTGGACGCCGACGACGACGCGGATGCGCTTTCAGGCGCCGGCACGGGCGCGGACTCGCAGGGTGCCGCGCCCGGCCTGGCCGAACGCGCAGCCCGCGAAGCGCCCGAACTTCCGGGCATGCCCGGCTCGCCGCGCGGCCTGCGACGCTCGCTGCCCAACCGGCGCGCCGGCTACACGCAGAAGGCGAAGATCGCCGGGCACTCGGTGTTCGTCCGCACGGGCGAATACGACGACGGCTCGCTGGGCGAGATATTCCTCGACATGCACAAGGAAGGCGCAGCCTTCAGGTCCATCCTGAACTCTTTCGCCATCGCGGTGTCGCTGGGCCTGCAGTACGGGGTTCCGCTGGAGGAATACGTCGACGCCTTCACCTTCACCCGTTTCGAGCCGAACGGAATCGTGCAGGGCCACGACTACATAAAGATGGCCACGAGCGTGCTGGACTTTATTTTCCGCGACCTGGCGATATCGTACCTGGACCGGCGGGAACTCGGGCAGATCAAGCCGGACGACCTGCAGTCCACCGGTATGCAGAACCGGATTGCCGAACACGGCGCGCTCCCGCGCGGCGGCAGGCACCCCGCGTTCGAAGCCGGCAGGTCCAGCCACCCGGCCAAGCCGGTGCAGTCCCCGCCGCCCGCCGCGGCTCCGTCGGCAGCCGCCCAGACGGCGGCAGTTCCTACCGCCGCACCGTCGGCGGATACCACGGCCGCGCCGCGGAGCACGGCAGCCGGCGAAGCTGCCCGCAAAATCCTGAAGTCGCGCGAAGAAGTCCGTTTCGCGAAGATGAAGGGCTACGAGGGCGACCCCTGCCCGGTCTGCGGCCACCTGACCCTGGTGCGCAACGG
>CAYRXK010000049.1:7356-10372 GCA_964428265.1 uncultured Treponemataceae bacterium | reverse complement strand
GCGCAGGCGCTGATCAGAGCGGGGCGCGGCGCATCGGCAGGGTCATGCAGCGCGCCCCGCCCCCGCCCCGCGCCAGCTCTATCCCGTCGAAGGTCACCGCCAGCCTTCCATAGCGCGACGGATCGTCCCGCCCTTCGATGATGCGCCGGGCTTCCACCACCGCGAACCCTGCCGAGGAGAGCGCTTCCAGCGTTCGCGGATTGCACGAATAGGTAAGGATCTTGCCCGGCGCGAAGGCGAAGGAATTGGCGCCCGAAAGCCACTGCTCCCGCTCCTGGTGCCGCGGAAGGCCTCCACCGCAGGGTATCGGTTCGAGCGCGAGACCCGCGCGGCCGAGCGCGCCGATCAGGCCATCCTCCTCCGAAAACGAAAGCGTTCCGTCCGGCGTCACCTCGATCCGTATGACCCGACGCCGCCCCGAGCCCAGCACGATCGGCTCGTACACCAGCGCCGCATCGCGGTCGATCATCGTGAACACCATGTCCAGGTGTATGGTCGCCCGCTCGCGGGGTAGTTCGACCGCGAACACCGTCAGCGCTTCGCCACGCAGCCGCGCGGTTTCGCGGGCTATGCGTTCCAGCGCGGGCGCGGTGGTGCGCTCGGATATGCCTATGGCCATGATGTTCCGCGAAAGCACCAGGATGTCGCCGCCTTCGGTGGTCATGTAGCGGTTTCGCTCGGCCGGTCCGTCGAAAACCAGTTCACGCGCCTTAAGCCGCGGATGACGCGTGAAAATAAAGCGCGTCACGATCGATTCCACCAGGCGCACGTCGAAGGCGGTAGCCGCCGAAACGACGCAATCCCCGACCACCGCCGCGCTGTCGCGCATGAAGTAGGCATTCGGCAAGGGGCGCGAGGCCCATCCCGCGGGCTTCAGCATGGACGCCAGGGTGCCTTCCTTCGCCGGAATGCCCTGGATGACCAGGGTGGCCAGCCGCTGCGCGGACAGTTCCGCCAACTGCTCCATCTGGTCGGCGATGGGGCAATACCCGGCGAGCTGCGCAAGGAAATCTCCGCGGTCGGACGGGTCCTTCACCGATTCGGCAAGGGCGTCCTTCAGGTCCCAGGTACGGGTGACGCGGTCCAGGAAGGCCTTGAGCTGGTCGTATTCGGCCCGTACCGCAGAAAGCGGAATGATATCGTTGTACAGGTCCTGTTCGGCCTCGGCGGGCGTCATCAATTCGATTTCCGGACCCGGCGCGTGCACCATGAGGTCTTCAAGGACGCCAATTTCGCTGTCGATGCAAAGTGAGGATGACATGGCGCACAGTATGCACCGGCGGACGCATCGAATGTAAGGTTGACTCCCCGCCCGGGCGCTCCTATCCTGAATCCAGGTGCATCCTGAATCGAGGTGGCATCATGAAAGAACGAACCCTCATCATCATCGGCGCCGCGGGGCGCGACTTCCACAATTTCAATACCCGATACCGGAACGACCCCTCCACGCGGGTGGTCGCCTTCACCGCAGCCCAGATTCCCGACATCGCGGGGCGGCGCTACCCGGCCGCCCTCGCCGGGGCGCGTTACCCCGAGGGCATCCCCATCCACGCGGAATCGGAACTGCCCCGCCTGATCCGCGACCTCGATGTGGACGAATGCGTTTTTTCCTATTCGGATGTGCCCTATTCGCAGGTAATGTCGCTGGCGGCGCGCGTGCAGGCGGCCGGAGCCTCCTTCACCCTGCTCGGGCCGAAGGACACGCAGATCGCCTCGACACGCCCGGTGCTGGCGGTCTGCGCGGTGCGCACCGGATCGGGCAAGAGCCAGACTTCGCGCGCCATAGTCCGGATGCTGATGGACCGGGGGTACCGCGTGGCGGCGGTGCGCCATCCCATGCCCTACGGCGACCTTCAGGCCCAGGCGGTGCAGCGCTTCGCCACGATAGACGACCTGGCCCGGCACCATTGCACGATCGAGGAGATGGAGGAATACGAGCCGCACATCGTCCGCGGCAACCTGATCTTCTCGGGCGTGGATTACGAAGCCATCCTGCGGCAGGCCGAGCGCGAAGCCGACATCATCCTATGGGACGGCGGCAACAACGACTTCCCCTTCTACCGCACGGATCTCCTGGTCACCGTGGCGGATCCCCTGCGCCCCGGCGACGAGCTTTCGTTCTATCCGGGCGAAGTCTGCCTGCGCATGGCCGACGCGGTCGTGATCAACAAGATCGACAGCGCGTCGCCCGAGGCGGTGCAGCTGGTGCGCGACCACATCGCGCAGGCCAATCCTGGCGCGGTCGTGATCGACGCGGCCAGCCCCGTGACCGTCGACGCGCCGGAACTGCTGCGCGGCCGGCGCGTGCTCTGCGTCGAGGACGGCCCCACCCTTACCCACGGCATGATGAAATTCGGCGCGGGCGTGGTCGCGGCGCGCAAGCACGGCGCCGCAGAAATCGTGGACCCGCGGCCCTACGTGCAGGGCACGCTGGCCGAAACCTTCAGGACCTACCCGGGCATCGGCCCGCTGCTGCCGGCGATGGGTTACGGCGCCGAACAGATCCGCGACCTTGCGGCCACCATAGATCGCTGCGATTGCGACACCGTCGCCATCGCAACGCCCATCGACCTCAGGCGCATCATGACCATCCGCAAGCCCACCGTGAAGGTCGGGTATGACCTGCAGGAGATCGGCAAACCGGACCTGGCCGATGTGCTGGATGCGTTCTGCGCGCGTTTTCCGCCCCCGCGCGGGACTTGAGCGCAAAAAAATAGCCGCGCCCCCGTAATCGCGGGGACGCGGCCTTCCTTTCCGGGTCCGGAGCCGGTCAGGTCCGGACTGCGGTGCGGATCGGCTCAGGGAGCGAGGATGGCGTCGGTCGGGCAGGACGACTGGCAGGCGCCGCAGTCCACGCAGAGGGCCGGGTCGATCCAGCGGGCGTCGTTCTTTTCGGAGATGGCGCCGCTCGGGCACTCGCTCTCGCAGGCTCCGCAGTTGATGCAGGCATCGGTGATCCTATAGGCCATGGTAGTACCTCACAGTAAATTGGATTGAGGGAATTTTAGCACCTTAC
>CAYRXK010000049.1:4458-7256 GCA_964428265.1 uncultured Treponemataceae bacterium | reverse complement strand
GGCTCAGCCTGCCCGGCGGCCTTCGTTGACGCCCCCCTGCCCGCGCGCTATGTTTGGAAGGTGAAAAACAAATCCATCGGGCTCTTCGTGGACGGCTACGCGCCGATCATGGACGGCGTCACGCTTACCGTCCGCAACTACGCCCTGTGGCTGAACCGGATCTTCGGGCCCACCACCGTCATCACGCCCTTCGTGCCCAACGCGGTGGATGACGACCCCTTTCCCGTGTACCGTTTCCTGAGCGTATCCACCGTCGTGCGCAAGCCGTACCGCATCGGCCTGCCGGAGGTGGATCTTTCGCTGCAGCTCTTCCTGAAGCGCCACGATTTCTGGCTCCTGCACGCGCATTCTCCCTTCGGCGCCGGACTGGCCGCCCTCAAGACCGCGCGCGACAAGCGCATCCCCGTGGTCAGCACCCTCCACTCCAAGTACCGTGACGACCTCATGCGGTCCATCCGCCTGAAAACCCTGGTGGACGACCAGATCAAGCGCATCGTCGACTATTACTACGAGGTCGACCACGTCTGGGTGCCGCAGGCCTCGGTGGGCGCCACCCTGCGCGAATACGGCTACAAGGGCCCCTACGAGGTGGTCGAAAACGGGATCGACCTGCAGCCCCCCGGCGACATCACCCCGTTCCGCGCGCGCGGCGCCCTGCACCTGGGCATACCCGAAGGCATTCCCGTCGGGCTTTACGTCGGTCAGATCATCCTGGAAAAGAACCTCGAACTTATCGTGCGCAGCCTGCCGGGCATCATGGCCGCGGTGCCGGATTTCCGCATGGTCTTCGTCGGCCAGGGCTACGCGCTGCCCCAGCTGCGAGAACTGGCCGCAGAACTGGGGATCGGCGACCGCGTCACCTTCCATCCGGTGGTCTACGACCGCGAGCTTATAAAGATCCTGTACGCCCGCGGCGACATCTTCCTGTTCCCCTCGCTGTACGACACCTTTTCGCTCGTGATGCGCGAAGCGGCGGCCTTCCGCGTGCCGTCGGTGATCGTCGAGGGTTCGACCATCTCGGGCGCCATCAAGCACGATTTCAATGGATTCCTGGCGCACAATTCGGTGGACGAGTTTTCTGGCGCCGTGGTGCGCGCCCTTTCCGACCGGGCCCTGCTGGAACTGAACGGGCGCAACGCCCAGGCCACGCTGTGCCGGTCCTGGGAAGAGGTGGTGCACGACGTGGCGGGCCGTTATGCCTCCATCCTGTCGCGCTGGTCGCACTGAAAGCCGCCTTCTCCGGGTCGAGGGCGCGCCTTCTCCGGGTCGAGGGCGCGCGCCTGAGCCCGCGCACCATCCGTCTTCAGCCTGAAGCCGCGCCGAAGTACCCGCAGACCGCCACCATCCTGGTGAACGCCGCCGCGCCTTCCCTCCGGAAGGACCCCAGCTCCGGCGAACAGAACGTGCAGTCCGTTTCGTCGCGCAGCGCACCGATTCCCAGCTGCGCGGCGAGCATCCTGTTCGCTTCAGCAAGGTCAAGGGCATGGCGATGCGCGCCCCCCTGCCCCTTCGCCTGCATGCTGACCGCGCGGTCTCCGAACTCCGCCGCGAAAGCCCGCGCCCTCGCCTCGTCCACGGTGTAGCAGCAGGCGCCGATCGCAGGTCCAAGAATGACGGAAAGGTCGGCAGGCCGGGTGCCCAGGCGCGATGTCATCAGGTCGAGCGCGACGCGCAGGATGCCGGTACCCTTCCACCCCGAATGCAGCACGCCGAAAGCGCCCGAACCGCGGTCGTACAGGAAGATGGGCATGCAGTCGGCCACGGTAACCGATACCGCCACATCGCCCCGCGCGCTGATGATGCCGTCCGCTCCACCGCGCGCCGCCGCTTCTTCGGCCAGTTCGGGAAAGGGCCGGCTGCCGTCGTACAGGATAACCGATCGCGTGTGTTTCAGCTCCACCGCGAGCACAGCTCCCGGAGGCGCCCCGATCGCGCCGAAAAACCTATCACGAGCCGCATTCGGCTGGCCCCGACGATATGCCATGTCACCCGCGGAGCGTTCGCTCAGGATCGCCTCGGGCGCGCGGCGCGGCGCAGCGCCCGACGCGGCCGGGAAGGAGTACCGCCTGAATCCCCGAGAAACCGTCATGTCGCCACCCCGTCCCGCAGATCCACGCATATGGTTCTGCCGGATGCATCTGGAAATTCGATGCCGCGGGACTCCAGGTACAGGCGGGGCGCTGCCTTTCCTCCGTACTTCGTGTCGCCGAGGATCGGACAGCCGCACCAGGCGAGGTGCGCGCGGATCTGGTGCCTGAAACCGGCGCGCAGGGCGGCCTCGACCTCGATTATCTCTCCGATGCGCTTCATGGCAACGATTTCCGTGCGGTATAGCGAGGGCGCGAGCGGTTTTTTGCATTCGTCCCGCCGGTCGGGAGCGATGCAGGCGACCGCTGCCCCCCCGGGGCCGTAGGACCGGAACCACGAAGCGATCACGGAAGGCAGCAGTTCACCATCCAGGCCGGCATGCGCGACCATGAGGCGCGGGATCGACCCCGCGAACCCCGCACCGTCCGGCGTGGCGCGGGCCAGGTAGGTTTTCCGCAACTGCCCGGCAACGCCCGCGCGGCGCAGGCGTTCGTAACCTTCATCGCTGGTCGCGAACAGCACCAAGCCCGATGTGGCGGAATCCAGGCGTGAAAGCATGCCGGACTCGCGGACGGAGCGGCCCGTCAACCGGGCATCCGCAAAAAAGGAGGCGGCCCAAGCCTGCAGCGATGGCCCCGGCCCGACCGAATGCATGCCGCAGGGCTTGTACAGTACAGCCCAGTCGTCGCCCCGGGCCACCGGGAAGGGTG
>CAYRXK010000049.1:0-4358 GCA_964428265.1 uncultured Treponemataceae bacterium | reverse complement strand
GTCGCCTCGTCCAGGATGATCACCGAGGGGTCGTGCGCCAGCACCCGCGCGAACGAGAGGATCTGGCGCTGCCCCTGCGACAGGTTCGAGGCTCCCTCGGCCAGTTCCGTGGCATAGCCGGCAGGCAGCGCTTCTATGAATTCGTCAGCGTGCACCGCCTCCGCCGCCAGGCGCATCCGCTCGCTCGTGATGTCCGATCCCATGCGGATGTTGTCCTCGATCGTGCCCGAGAACAGGAACACATCCTGCGGCACCGGCTGTATGGCGCGCCTCAGGCCATCCAGCGGAAGGTCGCGGACCGGCGCGCCGTCCACGCGGATCATGCCCTTCTGGATATCCCAGAAGCGGGTGACCAGGTTGGCGATCGTGGTCTTGCCCGCGCCGGTGTAGCCGACGATGGCCACCATCTTGCCCGGCTCTATGGCGAAGGACAGGTCCTTGAGCACCCACTCGCCTTCCTTGTACGCGAACCAGACCGACTCGAACTCGATATGGCCCCGCACCGGGTCGGGCATGGGGCGCGTCGGCGTGTCGGGAATCCGGTCGTTCGAATCCAGCAGGGTGAAAATGCGCTCGCCGCCTGCCATCGCGCTCTGCAGCAGGGTGTACTTTTCCGCCAGATCCTTTACCGGCGAATAGAACATGCCGATCAGGTTCACGAAGGCGATCAGGGTGCCCAGCGACAGCGAATGCCCCAGGAACATCGAGGCGCCGACCACCAGGGCCACCGCCGTCGTGAAGGTGGCCAGAAAGTCCACCGCGGGCCTGAACAGCGCGAACACGTACATTTCGCCCAGGTTGGCCTTCATGAGTTCCAGGTCCTTGCCCTCGAACTCGCGGGCGGAGGCGGCTTCGCGCGCGAACAGCTTCACCACGTTCACGCCGGAAAGGCGCTCGGCGATGTAGGCGTTCACCGTGCTGGTCCACTGCCGCTGCCGCCTGAAGGCGTCGCGGGCGCGCTTGCGGGCGATGTCCGCCACCAGGTACACCGCCGGCAGGGTGGCCAGGACCGCCAGCGCCAGGCGCCAGTCCAGCGCGAACAGGACAGCCAGCGCGCCGATCATCACCGAAAAGTCCTTGATGAAGGCGGACAGCACGTCGGTGAAGAACTGGTTGATCGTTTCCACGTCGCTGGTCATGCGCGTGACCAGGCGCCCCACCGGCTGCCGCGAAAGGAAGGCCAGCGACCGAGTCGACGCATGCCGGAACAGCTGCATGCGCAGGTCCTTCATCACGCGCAGGCCGACCTGGCTGGAAAAATAGATCATGGCGAAGGTCGAGGCCAGCACCGCGGCCAGGATGCCCAGGAGCAGGCCTACAAAGCCCGCGATTTTTGCGCGGTCGCGCGCGCGCAGGGCGCTTGCGGTATCGCCGGGCAATTTCCGGAGATCGGAGAGCCGCAGGACGGCCCAACTGCCGTCGCGTGCCAGAACTGCGCCGCCGGCAGCCTGCAGCGCCGCCTCCTGCGCGGCATCGGAAGGATCCAACCGCACCAGGTAGCGCTCCTCCGGCAGGAAAATTCCTTCCGCCTGCAAGTCCCTGCGCTGCCGGTCGGTCAATCCCGAAAGGCGCGAGGCGCGCAGGTACAGCCTGCCCTCAACCACCGGATCCGATGGCCCGATCCCGAGCGCCCTGCTGATATCCGCACGGTCCGCCATTCGGGCATCGAACGAATACCACGAAACGACCAGCGCCTCGTCGATGGCCTTCCTGACGATGATGGGCGTGGCCAGCTCGCCCAGGGTGCTGACCGCGAGGGTGACCAGGGCCAAGAACGCTATGCCGAGGTAGGGTTTCACGTATCCGAGGATCCTGCGGACAATGGTCGAATCGTAGCCTTTGGTGATCTCGTCCTGATCGAAGTAGTCGGACATGGTGTTCAGGCTCCTTGCGCGCAGGGATCGACCATGCCCGACCCGTCGGCGGCGGGCACGGCGGTGGCTTCGAGTTCCTGCAGCCGGGCGATCTCGGCGTAGAATCCCTCGCACCGGGCGAGCAGCTGTTCGTGCGTGCCCATCTGGTCGATCCGGCCGCCTGAGAGCACCACGACCAGGTCGGCGTGCCGCAGCGTGGATACCCGGTGCGAAATGATGACGGTAGTCCGACCGGCGCGTTCGGCGAGCAGTGCTTCCAGGATGCGGTCCTCGGTCTCGGCGTCGACCGCGGACAGGGCATCGTCCAGCACCAGGATCTCGGGATCCATGGCCAGCGCGCGGGCTATGGCCACCCGCTGTTTCTGGCCGCCCGACAGGGTCAGGCCCTTTTCACCCACCACCGTGTCCCATCCGAGCGGGAAGTTGGGAATGTCGCGGTCTATCGCCGAAACGGCGGCGATGCGCGCGAATCGTTCGGGGCCCAGGTCGGGCGCGCCGTACAGGATGTTCGCGCGGATCGATTCAGAAAAAAGGAAGGAATCCTGCGGCACGAAGCCGAACAGGCCCCGCAGCGCCTGAAGATCGTAGTCGCGGATATCGGCGCCGCCGTAGAACACCGTGCCCGCCGGCGGATCGATGAGCCGCGGCAGCAGTCTCACCAGGGTGGACTTGCCCGACCCCACCCTGCCCAGAATGCCCAGGGTCCTGCCCCTCTCCAGGCTGACGGAGATATCGGCCAGCGCGGGTTTTTCCTTGCCTTCGTAGGTGAAGGTCAGGTTCCTGATGTCGAGGCCGCCGCCTGCCGGCAGCGGTAGGGGCCGTTCGGGCGACCTGATGCCGCTTTCGGTATCAAGGATCTCGTTCAAGCGCTTCAGGCTCGCCGCACCGCGCTGGATGATGTTCACGGTGAACCCCGCCCCCATCATCGGCCAGATCAGCATCTCCAGGTAGGAAAGCATGGCTACGATGTCGCCGGGGCTCATGCGGTTCGCGATCGAGGCGCGGCCGCCCGCGGCCAGCAGGATGACGGTGCTGATGCCCGAAAGGAAGGTGATCAGCGGAAAGAAGAATCCGAACACCTTCACCAGGTTCATGGATGCATCGCGGTATTGGTCGTTTCCGGCCGAAAACTTGCCGGCGAACCATTCTTCCTTCACGAAGGCCTTTACCACGCGGATGCCCGCCATGGTTTCCTGCGCGATGTCCGACATTGAGGAAAAGACTTCCTGCACCCGCTTGAAGCGCCCTCCGACCATTCGTCCGAAGAAGAAGATAAGCACCGCGATCAGGGGCAGCGGCAGGATCGTCCAGACCGCCACGCCCGGCGCCGATGCGAACATGGCCACCAGGATCATCGCGGACATGAAGACGCCGTCCACGAAGGACACGAAGCCCATGCCGATGGACATGCGCACGGCGTTCAGGTCGTTGGTGGCGCGCGCCATCAGGTCGCCGGTCTTGTTGCGCTGGAAGAATCCGTGGTCCATCCGCAGGATGTGGGCGAACAGGCGGTCGCGCAGGGTGGTTTCGATGCGTCTGGACGCGCCGATGATAAAGTAGCGCCACAGGTAGCGTCCCGCGGAAATCACCGCCGCGATGCCCACCATGGCCAGCGCGGGCGCCATGATGGCGCGCAGGCTGAACTCGCCGGAGGCCACCAGGTCAACCGCGCGCTTCACGTAGCGCGGGATCAGGACCTGCGCGCCGTCCACCGCGACCAGGGCCGCGAAGCCCGCGGCATACCGCGGCCAATACTTCTTCAGATAGGGAACGAGGGTTCGGTACTCGGATCGCATGACCTGTCGAGTGTAGCGCCGCGGAGGGGGCGTCGGCAACCGACCGTGTGCGATTGAATCGATGGCCTCGATTCCCCCATACTGCAGGCAGCATGGAATTCATCGACATCCACACCGACGGCGGCTGCTCGGGCAACCCCGGTCCCGGCGGCTGGGCCTACGTAATGCGCTTCCGCGACCGCCTGCGCGAAGACTCAGGCGGCGAACCGGATACCACCAACAACCGCATGGAACTCCGCGCCGTCATCGAAGCGCTCGACTTCATACAGGGGCGGCTCCGGGAAGGCGCGCGCGCGGGCACATCCTGGGCCGACGCGCGGGTGCGCGTCTTCACCGATTCGCGCTATGTGCGCGACGGGATCACGCGCTGGATCCCTGGCTGGAAGCGCAACGGCTGGAAAACCGCCGACCGGCAGCCGGTAAAGAACCGCGAACTCTGGGAACGCCTGGATATCCTGGCCGCGGAAATCCGCGCCGAATTCCATTGGGTCGAGGGGCACTCGGGCGTGCCGGACAACGAGCGCTGCGACGAACTGGTGCGCGCGCGCACCGCGGAAATGAAGCGCTGATCACCGCCTGGCATGGCCCAATCCTTGACAACGCGGGCAGGCCCGGTCTAGCGTAGGCTTTCGCCTCACCCCTTAAGGGATGGCGCAGACGGGATGTAGCCTAGGGGCTAAGGCGCTTG
>CAYRXK010000048.1:0-18452 GCA_964428265.1 uncultured Treponemataceae bacterium | reverse complement strand
CGAAGGATCATCCAGAGCGGGCGCTTGGTAAGGGCTTCGCGGAGCGCCTTCACTACCTCGGCGCCCGCATCGCTTCCGTAGTCCTCGCCGAGCCGCGCGAGAGAATCGGTCTGGGTTGCCGCAAGATAGGCAAGGAGCTCGGTACGCGAAAGCGCCAATTCGGGCTCGTCGATCGCCGACATATCGAGGCGGGCATAGCCTTGGCGCGCGACGAGGTAGTCGCGGACGTGATCCTGAAAGTCGAGTTCCTGACTGCTACCGAAGCGCGGCGCTGACTCGCTCAAGGTCGGTCTCCGTTACCCGCCGCTGTCCCGTCACGCACTCGTGGATGAGGGAGGCTCGGTAGGCGGTGAGAGTTGCGATTTGTTGAGATAACTTATTATTCATGCTGGAATAATCAGCCGAAATTTGCTGCAAGTATTCGATGATACTGTCCTGCTCCGTAAGTGGCGGCAGGGGTATGAGCATTTTTCCATATCGCGTTGAATTAAGATTGGATTGTTGCACGGAGGGTATGGCCATTTTTCGCGCAAAGCCGAGAAATCCCTCTGAGTTAGCAAGGAAGTTGAAGTATTCTGGTCGGATTTTGTGATTCATTCGTAACCGGACCAAATAAGACGCGAAAGTGATACCTTCTGATTTTTGTCCCCTGAATATCGCTGACTTGGCGACTTGATCGGGGCTGTTTGTTCGATTGTAGAGGATGTCGTCTTTTTCAAGTAGCAAATCTGTTTCGACCTCGTCGACATAGTCGATTTCTTTTACAATGAGCTCGCCATCTTGAATATGTCCCATTTTTAGAACGGCATATTTCCCATCGGGTTCGGTGCTCTCGGAAATTCCGTAATCCATACGCGCGAGGACTCGCTTCACCTGGACGATCTGCCAATGTGCGGGAATCGATCGAATCCAGTCCTTGTCTACTTCACGTGTTTTTATATTCAAATCAAGCCCAGACAGAAAAGTATGGGCGATAGTCTTCTTCTTTGCGTTCTCAAGTACCTCTCTCTGCCGCCGTTTTTTCTCGATCGCCTCGTCGATGGCCGCGCAACTCGCATCGAGGAAAGCGGCGATGCGGCGCTGCTCGTTGAGCGGAGGCAAGTTAAGTTCTAAACTACCGAAATACTTATCTCCTATTGCTGGGTAACCTACTCCCGTCGCATTCGCTTCGAAGTATTCCCTAGCGTTATTCGATAGCACTGAATAATAGCAAAACCGCGGATTTATAGATGATGAATCGACATCAATCACATTGAAGCCAGTCGAGCAAATCAAGCCTTTGCTGCTGGTGATGTGGGCGATCGCCTGGAGATTTGGACGTACTGATGAAATAAGAATATTTCCGTCGTTGACAATTCTTCGCGCTCTGGAGGGTGCATCCTCGAATCGCATATTTTCAATTGCTGTCTCGTCAATTACCCCACGATCATCAACATTGGAAATTTCGAGATAGGCAAACTGAAAATCAGGTATTGTTGTGGAGGGCAGAGTACGTGCATTTATTCTTGAGATATCCTTGAGTCGCTCGGTTCGCCATCCTTGAGGCGGAATGGTACGAATCCTGTGTTTCACCTCACCCCCTCCCGCTCCACCACTTCGATGTCGCCAATGCTGATCTTTCCGGCGGCGAGAAGGCGTAGAAGGATGTCGGTGGAGCGACTTTGCGAGGCGAGGCCGCGCTCGTACTTCGAAAAGGCCATGGGGCCGCCGCCGAAGAGTTCGCCTGCGCGACGCTGGGAAAGTCCGAGGCGGGTGCGGACAGCCTTGATCTCGGTGGAACTGAGAAGGTGATCGACAGCCCTGTCGAAGTCCTTGCGGAGGGCCGCGGTGGCGGCGAGGTCGGCGGGATGGAGGAAAGCCTCCCCGCAGGAGCCGCAATATTGGCCCGGCTGTTCGTAAACCTGTTCGTGGCCGCGGTAGCTCATTGTCACTCTGCGATTCTCGCGGACGAGGGCGCCACCGCAGATGGGGCAGGAATTGAAATCTTCATTTTTCATGGCTCTACCCTCACTTTCGCTTGAAGGAGATCACCACCGCGCTGGAGCTGATCTGGAGCTTTACATAAAGCTCGATCCCCTCGTGGACGGGGCGATACACATCCTGCCAAAGGCTGGGGATCCTTTCAGCCGGCATGGTCTTGTGGAAGTCGCCCGCTCTAAGACCAAGCACGACCTTGTCGATATCCTCCTCATCCAGCCCCAGTTCCCGCGCTCCAGCCAAGGCCGAGAGTGTGATCACTCGTTCGCCGTTCCGTACGAGCTCCTTGATCCGGTCGAGTTCGTAGGTCGGTTTCGCATTCAAAATATAACCCAAAAGGTTAGTGCTGACAAGTGTCAGCGAGGAGTTCGGCCCAGGGCGGCAAGCAAGCCTTCCGCTTCCTTTTCGAGCCGCCAGAACTCGGCCAGGAGTTTGTCTGCCGGAGGCGGCGCCTCGTAACGGTAGAAATACTTGTTGGGAAGGATTTCTTAGCCGAGCACGGGCGAATCGCTCCATCGGATGATCGGCTTTCCGATCTCCTTTTCCAGGAATTCGGGGATGTACACCGAAGGAGCCCCACCGGGATCGACGGGAATGTACTCGCTGTCTGTGACATAGTGGGGATGGGTCCAGATCGCCGACAGCGTGCGCCACGCCTCATGGCCGATAAAGCGAGGGGCGCATGCGAGGAGTTCGGCCTCGAAGGCTTTCTTGAGCGTCGTACCGATGGATGTGCCGGGCAGGAGTTCGAATGAGTAGGATATCTCCGGCGCTGGTCCTTCGGCGACGATCGGCTGGGTGCGAACCGCGAAACGAAGCGGCGCAGCGTGGAAGTCGAGCTCCTTTTTCAGATTTACGCTCGTGAAGGCCTTCTCATAGGGTTCCGTCACGATGGCGGGCCGGTCGTTCTCGTCGGTCTGCCAGAAAACGACATCAACCTTGTGGTAGGCGAAATCGCTCGTCCGGAAAACCTTCAGGTTTTCGTCCTCGTAGCCCGTATCGAAGGCGCGGTGATATAACTCCTCGATCCTGCGCCGATGCGCGTCGGTCATGCGATTGCGCTTGTTGCCGAAAGCCTTGGGCTCCTTTTCGAATTGCTTTCTTGCATCGATGAGGGCGACCCTGCCTTGGTGGCTTTCGGGTTTTTCGTTTCGCAGCAACCAGATGTAGGTGAATATTCCCGTATTGTAGAAGAGCTGGTCGGGCAGCATCACGATCGCATCGAGCCAGTCGTTTTCAAGGATCCAGCGGCGGATCTCGCTCTCTCCGGAGCCCGCGTCACCATTTGAGAGTGGTGAACCATTGAAGATAATAGCGATGCGGCTGCCGCCCTTGTTCGGCTCCTTCATTTTGACGAGCATGGTCTGGAGGAAGAGGAAGGCTCCGTCGTTGACCCTCGGCATGCCAGCCTTGTAGCGGGTTGATTGCAGTTTCCTCGCCTCGGTCTCGTAGCCGTCCTTGCCGCCCCAGGTCACGCCGAAGGGCGGGTTCGAGAGCATGAAGTCGAAACGGTGCTCAGGTCCCGCGAGTTGATCGCCGGCTTCCCTGCCTGCGGGGATGTGGGGGATCAGGGAATTGCCGAGATGGACTTCGGAATGCCCCTCGTTCTTGATGAGGAGATCCGACTTGCAGATGGCGTAGTTGGCGCTCTGCAACTCCTGGCCATAGGTCGTGACGAAGCGCTCGACCTTGCGGATCTTCGCCTTGTCTTCGCCCGCCCGGTCAAGAAGGTGCTCCTTGGCGACCGAGAGCATACCGCCCGTGCCACAGGCCGGATCATAAATGGTCAGGCTTTTTTCGGGATCGGGAATATCGAGGAGTTCCACCATGAGGCGGATCACTTCGCGCGGAGTAAAGTGCTCTCCCGCCTCTTCTCCCGACTGCTCGGAAAACCTGCGGAGGAGTTCCTCGTAGACATAGCCCATTTCAAGGTTCGAGAGCTGCTCGGGGCCGAGCGCGAGATACTTGTACTGGTTCAGAAGGGGCGCAAGGCGGTTGTTCTTGACAATAAGCCCGACGGTGGCGCGGTAGTTGAAGTTGTCGATGATCTCTTCAACATTCTTCGAGAAGCCGTTGAGATAATCGCGAAAATGCTTCTCCATCTGCATGTGATCTTCGGCGTGGATCTTGGCGAGGGTCCAATCGGTGGAGTTTGAAAAAGGACAAAGCTGTTCGTTCTTTTCGAGTCCCTTAAGCAAGGTTCCGATCTGCTTTTCACTCTTGTCGGGATATTGCTTCGTGAGCGCCGCGAGCGTGCCCTTGCGCCATTCCAGGAGCACGCACTCGAGTCGGCGAATCACTATGAGGGGCATTATGACACTCTGGTATTCATAGGCTTTGAACTTGCCCCTGAGCCGTTCGGCCGATTTCCAGATTTCGTTGGCGAGATTGTCGAGGCGGGGCTTGTCGAGTGCTCCGTGCATTGATGCTATCCTTTTATCTCATACTATCTATGCAAGAGCCTGACGTCCAGAGCGAAAATCCGGGACCGGACTTCCTTTCCAGAAGCGGGGCCTGTCCCGATAAAAAAAGAGGCGCCCTTGCGGGCGCCTCCTTTTGGATGCCGAATCGGAAAAGGACTTCAGTAGTCCATGCCGCCCATGCCGCCCATGCCGCCACCCATGCCGCCGCCGGCGGGGGCCGCCTTCGGCTCGGGGATGTCGGTGATGGCGCACTCGGTGGTCAGCAGCAGGGCCGCGACGGAAGCCGCGTTCTGCAGGGCCGAGCGGGTGACCTTGGCCGGATCGATGATACCGACCTGGACCATGTCCACCCATTCCATCTTGGCCGCGTCGAAGCCGATGCCCCTCTTCGAGGCCTTGGCCTTGTCGGCGATGATGGAACCATCCACGCCCGCGTTCTCGGCGATCTGGCGGATCGGCTCCTCGAGGGCGCGCTTGGTGATCTTGAAGCCGACCTTCTCGTCGTCGGCCATCTTGGACACGTTCACCTTCTCGAGGGCGTTCGCGGCCTGGATCAGCGCGATGCCGCCGCCGGGCACGATGCCTTCCTCGATCGCGGCACGGGTGGCGGACAGCGCGTCCTCGACCCGGTGCTTCTTCTCTTTCATTTCGACTTCGGTCGCGGCGCCCACGTTGATGACGGCCACGCCGCCGGCGAGCTTGGCCAGGCGCTCCTGGAGCTTTTCGCGGTCGTAGTCGGAAGAGGTGTCCTCCACCTGCTTCTTGATCTGCGCGATGCGGTCCTGGATGTCCTTCAGCTTGCCCGCGCCGTTGATGATGGTGGTGTTGTCCTTGTCCACCTTCACGGTTTTGGCGGTGCCGAGCTGGTTCACGGAGGTGTTTTCCAGCTTGAGGCCGAGTTCCTCGGATACGACTTCGCCGCCGGTCAGGATGGCGATGTCTTCCAGCATGGCCTTGCGGCGGTCGCCGAAGCCGGGCGCCTTGACGGCGCACACGGTGATGGTGCCGCGCAGGTGGTTCACGATCAGCGTGGCGATCGCCTCGCCCTCGATATCCTCCGCGATGATGAGGAGGGGCTTGCCCTGCTGCGCCACTTTCTCGAGCACGGGGAGCAGGTCCTTCATGTTCGAGATTTTCTTGTCGTGGATCAGGATGAGGGGGTTCTCGAGGATGGCGGTCTGGGTGTCGCGGTTGGTGGCGAAGTAGGGCGACACGTAGCCGCGGTCAAACTGCATGCCTTCGACGAAATCGATCGTGGTGTCCATGGTCTTGGACTCCTCGACCGTGATCACGCCGTCCTTGCCGACTTTTTCCATGGCGTCGGCGATCTGCCTGCCGATTTCCATGTCATTGTTGGCGGACACGGAGGCGACGTCGGCGATCTCTTCCTTTTCCTTGATTTCCTTGGAATTCTTCTTCAGTTCCTCCACGGCGAGGGCGACGGCCTGGTCGATGCCGCGCTTGAGGCCCATCGGGTCCATGCCGGCGGCGACGGCCTTGAGGCCTTCCTTGACGATGGAGTAGGCGAGCACGGTGGCGGTGGTGGTGCCGTCGCCCGCGATGTCGTTCGTCTTGGTCGCGACTTCCTTAAGAAGCTGGGCACCCATGTTTTCATAGGGGTCTTCCAGTTCGACTTCCTTGGCGACGGACACGCCGTCCTTCGTGACCGTGGGGGCGCCGAACTTCTTGTCCAGCAGGACATTGCGGCCCTTGGGGCCGAGTGTGACCTTCACGGCCTTGGAGATGGTCTCCACGCCGACCAGGAGCTTGCGCCTGGCATCCTCACTGAACAAAAGCTGCTTTGCCATACCTTCGTTCTCCCTTTCCTAAAGTGTTCCGACGACCGCGGACTTCCTGCACGGGTTGTACCGTTCGCGGGAATCGGGTTCGTATGGTGTGTGCGGCCGGAATGGCCGTGTCATAAGATAGTAAAAGAGTGAAAAAGCGGCAAGGGGAGGGCGAAAACATCTTTGAAAACCCGGAAAAGGGGCCGAATCCGGAAAAATGACCATCGAATCGATCCGCGAATCCGTCCGCGGGCGGGCGTTATCATGCTTCGGGGCTCCATGCTAGGATGCTGCCGTGAAGCGTGAAATCCCCGTCCTTTATTCGGATCCCTCCATTATCGTGGTGGACAAGCCCTCCGGCGTCCTTTCCATACCCGACCGCTACGACCCCGATGCGGAAGTCCTCACATCCCTGCTCGCCTCGGAATTCGGCAGGCTCTGGGTGGTGCACCGGATCGACAAGGATACCTCCGGCGTCCTGGTATTCGCGCGCAACGCCGAGGCGCACCGCGTCATGAACGGGGCTTTCGGCACGCACGCGGTATCCAAATCGTACCGCGCCCTGGTACGCGGCGTGCCCGACGAGGATGAATGGTCCTGCGACCTGGCGCTCAGGCCCGACGCCGACCGCCTGCACCGCACGCTCGTCGATGCCCGGCGAGGAAAGGAAGCGTCAACAAGCTTCCGGGTACTGGAACGCTACCGCGATTACGCCCTGGTGGAAGCCCTGCCCGAAGGCGGGCGCACGCACCAGATCCGCGTACACCTGGCCGCCACCGGCTGGCCCATCGTGACCGACCCCCTGTATGGCGACGGCAAGCCCCTGCTCCTGTCGGCAATAAAGCGCAAATGGAAGGGCGATCCTTTCGACGAAAAGCCGCTTATCGCGCGGACGGCGCTGCACGCCCTCAGGGTGGAATTCGCCCATCCCGAAGGCGGAGCCGCGATGCGGTTCGAGGCTCCTTTCCCTCGCGATCTGCGCGCGGCGATAACCCAACTCGGCAAGTCCTGAAAACCGGGCGCGCGCCCTTGCCACGCGCTCGCCGCGCGGGTATCTTTGGCTTCTAATCGCCGTCGAATGCAAATCATTTGCAAAAGGGGTCCCGCATGATACGTTCCATGTCGAGGTGGCGCAGGAAAATGCCCACGCTCGCCACGCCCGTCGTGATCGCCGCGCTCGCCGCGATCATCTTGTTCGGAGCGTCCGCCCTCCTCGGTTCCTGCTCCGCGCGCGGGCAGGCCGGCGGCCCGGGAAAGAAGATCGCGGTAGCCAGCATATTCCCCGCGTACGATTTTACCCGCGCCATAGCCGGGGAACGCATGACCGTGTCCATGCTGCTGCCCCCGGGTGTCGAACCCCACGATTTCGATCCCAAACCGGCCGACATGGCATCGCTCTCCAAAGCCGATCTATTTGTCTACATGGGCGACCGCATGGAACCCTGGGCTGCCGGCTTGGTGTCGGGCGCGGGCAACAAGAGGTTGGTGGTGGCTCAGGCGGGCGTTGCGGATGCCGAAACCGGCGGAGATCCGCACATCTGGCTGGATCCGGTACTGGCATCGCGCCTGGCCGATGCGATCGAAGCAGGCCTTGCCAAGGCCGATCCGGCGGGGGCCGCCACCTACAAGACCAACGCAGATGCCCTGCGCGCGCGATTGGCCGACCTGGATGCGAAAATCGCCGCCGCGCTCGCTCGCGCCACCAGGAAAACCGTCGTTTTCGGCGGCCACAACACCTTCGGGCTCTTCGCCAGGCGCTATGGCCTCGATTTCATCTCGCCCTACGACAATTTCACGCATGACACAGAACCCACCGCCCAGGCGATGACCACCCTGCTGGCCACCATGCAGCGTACCGGCAGCGGCACCATCTTCTACGGAGAGCTCCTGGAACCCCGTGTCGCGGAGGTTCTGGCCAGGGAATCCGGCGCCCGGCTCGAACTGCTGCACGGCCTGCACAACGTGGACAAGGCGGAACTCGACTCCGGCGTGGACTACTTTAAAATAATGGAAGAAAATCTATCCAAGCTTGAAAAAGCGCTGGGGGTAGGCGGGTGAACATCATCGCGGTACGCGGCCTGTCGGTGCGCTACGGGTCCTGGCTGGCGCTGGAAGGCATCGATTTTTCCCTGGCATCGGCTGATTTCACGGCGGTGGTCGGCCCGAACGGATCGGGCAAGTCCACGTTCATACGGACGCTGCTCGGCCTGGTGCCGCCATCCGCCGGTTCGGTGGAACTCTTCGGACTGCCGCCCGCCAAGGCGCTGGCTCGGCACCCGGTAGGCTACCTGCCGCAGAAATCTTCCTTCGCGGAGGCAAATTTCCCGGCCACCGTCCGAGAAGTGGTCGGTTCCGGCCTGCCCTACCGCGACAACGAGGCGGTGGATCACGCGCTGGCCATGCTCCGCATCGCCGACCTTTCGGCCGAACGCATCGGCACGCTCTCGGGCGGCCAGCAGCAGCGCGCCCACCTTGCAAGGGCACTGGTGCGCAAACCGGAATTCCTCATCCTGGACGAACCCACCGGCGCGCTCGATCCGGAAAGCCGGGACTGCTTTTACGCCACGCTGGACGAACTGAACGAAAACGGGGTGGCGATCCTCATCGTCAGCCACGACCTTGATGCGGTGGAGCGCAGCGCCACGCGGGTGCTGTACCTGGACAGGCGCCCCCTGTACTGGGGCAGCATCGAAGGCTACCGCCACCGCGAACCAGGCCATTATTTCGACGACGGCGAACGCGATGCGCACCTGGGCCTGCACCGCCATCCGGGCAGGGAGGCCCACCGATGAACCTTGTCGAAGCCTTGTCCTACTCCTTTATCCGCAGGGCGCTCTTCGCGGGGCTTGCGGTGGGGCTCTCGTCCGGCGTCCTGGGGCTCTTCCTGGTGCTCAGGCGCTACTCCTCGATCGGCGACGGGCTGGCCCACGTGGGCCTGGCGGCGGTGGCGGTGGGACTCATGGCGGGCATCGCGCCCATCTACGTCGCCGCGCCCCTGACCGTGCTGGCATCGATCTGGATCCTGTCGCTGACCGGCAGGACGGGGCTCTTCGGCGAAACCGCCGTCGCGCTCGTGTCGTCGCTCGCGGCAGCGCTGGCGGTGCTGCTGGCCGGCATGGGCGGCGGATTCGCGGTGGATCTGACCAGTTACCTGTTCGGCTCGATCCTCGCGGTAACGGACCTGGAAATGTGGATCGCGGTGGGCACCTCCGCGCTGGTGGGCGGGGCGGTGCTGCTGTTCAGGCGCCAGCTGTTCAGTTATGTCTACGACGAGGATTACGCGCGGGTTTCCGGCATGGACGCGAACATGCTGGGCCGCCTCCTTGTGGTGCTGGCCGGATTGTCGGTATCGGTCGGAATACGTGTGGTCGGATCGCTCCTGGTGTCATCGATGATCTTGCTGCCGCCGGTTGCCGCGCTGCAGCTCGGCCTGGGATTTTCGCTCACCCTGGTGGCCTCGGCGGCCATCGCGGGCACGTCGGTCCTGATCGGGATCGCGCTGGCGGTCGCCTTCAACCTTCCCGCGGGCGCCACCATCGTGCTGGCGAATTTCCTGTGCTTCAGCCTGGCCTTCCTGCGGAGGGTACGGAAAGGAAAATCCGAAGGGCCCAATGGAAGACGCGCGGATGGCGGCGCCGCCTGCGGGGTATCGGGATGACCAGGAAGCGCCGCGCGGTGCTTGATGCGCTTGAACGCGCGGAAGGGCCCGTGTCGGCCGCGGATTTGGCGCGCGACCTGGGAGAGGACCTGAACCTGGCCACCGTGTATCGCGCCCTGCATGGCCTGGAAGAGGCGGGCCTGGCGGAGGCCTTCGCCTTTGAATGCCGCGAACGCGGGATAGAGCGGTATTACCTGCCGCAGCGGCGGGTCCACCGGCATTATTTCCATTGCGAACAATGCCACCGGTTCACGGATCTGGGCGGCTGCGGCGTGGAATCCCTGGTGCGCGACGCGGAAACGCGGTTCGGCCTGCGGGTGCAGGCCCACACGCTGTACATGACCGGCTTGTGCGCCGCCTGCGCGGAAGGCGCCGTCCCGGTCGCGGAGAGTGGCGCCGCGCGCGCGGCGACCACCCTCGACCCTACCTGCGGCCCGTCAGCTTGATGATGTGATACCCGAACTGGGTCTGCACCACGTCGGACAGCGAACCAAGACCCAGGTTCTTGCAGGCGTACTCGAACTGCGACACCATCTTTCCCGGGCCGAACCAGCCCAGATCGCCGCCCGAGGACTTGGACGGGCAGGTGGAATACTCGCGCGCCAACCCCTCGAAATTCGCCCCCTGCTTGGCGCGTTTCAGAAGTTCCTGCGCCAGGGCGCGATCCTTTACCAGAATGTGCGACGCGCGCCACTCCTGTGCCATGATTACCTCCAGGTGCGGTGGAATTCCGCGATCCGCTGAACCACCAGTTCAAGGTCGTCCGTCTGCGGGAGTATCGTAGTGCGGAAATGCGCGGTGCCGGGCACCTGGCCGAAGCCGCTGCCGGGAACGACGCAGATGCCGGTGGCTTCCAGCAGATCGTAGCAGTATTCGGTATCGGTGCGCCCCTGAGGAATCTCGATGCGGGGAAAGGCGTACATGGCGCCGGCGATGGGCTGGCAGGCGATGCCGGGTATGGCGGAAAGCCCCTGCGCCAGAAGGCGCGCGCGTTGGGCGAGGCTCCGCAGTATGCCGGAACGTTCGCGGTCGTACAGTTCGCGCGAGGGGGCGCCTTCGCGTGGCGGCTTTACCATAAGGTATGTGGCCATCTGCCCCGGAAGGTTGGCGCAGAGGCTGACCGACTGCAGCTTGGTGATCTGCGCCGCCACATCATCCGGCACGTTGCGGATTTCCATATAGCCGCCGCGGATGCCGCACTCGCCCAGCAGGCCCTTGGAGCAGGAATGGAAGCTGAACAGGCTCACGTCCCGTTCGTTCAGTTCCGCCATCACCCGCGCGAAGGACACGAAACGCGCGTCCTCGGCGTAGATGTTTTCCTGGTACACTTCGTCCGCGAGGATGGCCAGGCCGTGACGCGCGGCGAAGCGGACCACCATTTCGATGTTGTCGCGGGTAAGGACGCCGCCGGTCGGGTTGCCCGGATTGATGACGCAGATCGCCCTGACGCGGGTGCCGTTTTCTTTCGCGGTGGTGATCGCCTCTTCCAGGATGGGCTCCGAAAGGCTCCAGCCCGACGCTTCGTCCAGATGGTAGCCGACCTGCCGCGCGCCGTAGAGCGCGATGGTGGCCGAATACAGCGGATATTGCGGGATGGGTACCATGATGCCGTCGTGTTCCGCCCCGCAGACGATGCGCAGGGCCAACTGCACGCCCTTGGACGCCCCGTCGCTCAGGTAGATGTATTCCGGATCGGCGCTGAACGCGGTCGGATGTCCGGATCGCCCGTCGCGCCGATCTATGAATGTGGCGACCGCCTCGCGCACGATGCGCAGGCCCTTCGATTCCGAGTACGCGCCCAGGCCATGCCGTGAGCCGGCCAGGAATTCGCGCGCGTTTTCCACCGCGTCGTCCGGGAACGCTGCGACCGAGTCGGGCCTGGGCTGGCCGCCCCCGATCAGCAGGTACTCCCCGAGGGCCAGCCCCTGGCGGATCCAGGAGAGGGGCTTCTGGCCCAGGGCCTGGGGATTTCCGATGTTGCAGTAGATGATGTGCCTGCCGGCAGCCTCGAGCTGCTGCGCCCTGTCGACGATCGCGCCGCGCACCGCGTACTGCGTGCGCAACACGTTGCTTCCGATGTCGGAAATCGATATCGCCATGCGTCGCTCCTTGCGGATGGGGATGATACCAGATCGCGCCCGTCCGGGTCGAGGCGTGCGAGCGCCGAAGCCGCTGGCCGCGTCACTGCCAAGAGTGCTATCCTTGCCGGAGAGCAACATCGGCCCGGAGAACGCCATGGAAGTCCCGCAGAGTCCGTCGATCCTCGTATCGCTCGGCATCGTCGTCCTCATCGTAGCCGCGCTGATCGCGGGCCTTTCGGTCTACGCCTTCCTCAACATGTTCCGCAGGCGCGGCAAGACCGACGCCGAGGTCCGCGAAGCCCTCCTGGCGCAGGATGCGCTGGATGCAGGACTCCTCGCCCGGGAATGGCACACCGAGGAAATTCCCTCGCCGAACGGCTACGGCATCACGGTGCGCGGCCTGCGCGGCAAACGTCCGCGCATCATGGTATTCAGCCATGGCATCACCTACAACTGGCTGCAGATGCTGAAATACGCCCGCGTTTTCTCGGATGCGGGATGGACCGTGGTAGCCTACGACGGCCGCGGTTTCGGCCAGACCGCCTCGCCCGAATCCGGCGCGCGCGGCATCCACTGCAGCTTCGGCGTGCGCGAGCGCGACGACCTTTCCGCCGTGATCGACTGGGCGCTCAAGCGATTCGAAGGGGCCGAGGGTGTGGCGCTGTTCGGCGTGTCGCTGGGCGGCGCGGTGTCCCTGCAGTGCGCCGGCAGGGACCCGCGGCCTGGCTGCGTCATCTCCGACTGCGCCTTCTCTTCAGCGCGGGAGCAGCTTGCCTGGGGCCTGCGCAAGGCACTCCGCAGAGGCCTGGCCATAGAAGGCGTAAAGGCCCTGACGGGCATACTCGTGCGCCTGATCGACGGATACCGCCTGGAAGAAGCGGACCCGGCGCGCGCCAGCCTGGCCACCGGCACCGACATCCTTTTCATCCACGGCGCTTCCGACACCTATGTGCCCTGGAAGATGGCCGAAGACATGGCGCGCGCCCGCCGCGAAGCCATGCCGGAAGCCCGGACCGAACTGGTGCTCTTCAAGGGCGCCGCGCACGCGCTCTCCCGCGCGAGCGACCCCGAAACCTACGACAAGCTCGTCCTCGCGTTCGCCGAATCCGCGCTGGACCGAAGGAATACAACCACATGACCGAACTTCACGATACCGCACTCAGGCCAGAACGCTGCTTCCTGGTGGGGGTGCAATCCGGCGCGCACGTCTCCGGCCGGGGTTCCACCGAGTCCGAAGCCATGGACGCGGCCGAGGCGGAGCAGCTCCTGCGCGAGCTGGGCGGGCTCGCCGGCAGCCTCGGTCTGGAGCGCGTCGGCAGCCTCATGGTGAAACTGCGCGAGCGCACGCCCAACCTGCTGGTCGGCTCCGGCAAGGCCGACGAAATCGTCGCCGCCGCCAAGGGCGCCGAGGCCGATTCGATCATTTTCGACCACGCGCTCAGCCCCATCCATCAGCGCAACTGGGAAAAGCTTTCGGGCCTGAAAGTCTACGACCGAGCCGAACTCATCATCAAGATTTTTTCGTCGCGCGCCATGACCAGCGAGGCCAGGCTGCAGGTGGAACTGGCGCGGCTGCAGTATTCCCTACCGCGCCTGGCGCATTCCTACGAGGACCTTTCGCGCCAGCGCGGCGGCCGCTACGGCACCAAGGGCTCGGGCGAACAGAAGATAGAGCTTGACCGACGCTCCATCGAAAAGCGTATCCACGAAATAAAGGAAGAGCTCAAGGTCGTGCGCACCTCGCGCGATGTGCAGCGCCGCCGCCGCGAGCGCCAGACCGTGCCGCGCGCCGCGATCGTCGGCTACACCAACGCGGGAAAGTCGAGCCTGCTGAACGCGCTTTCGTCGGCTTCGGTGCTGGCCGAGGACAAGTTATTCGCCACGCTCGATCCGACCACGCGCAGGATCGCGCTGCCGGCAGGATCCACGGTGCTGCTCACCGACACCGTCGGCTTCGTGCGCAACCTGCCGCACGGCCTGGTCGAAGCCTTCAAGGCCACGCTGGAAGAAGCCGCGGTGGCCGACCTGCTCATCCATGTCGCCGACGCCTCCGATCCGGAGGTCGAGACGCACATGCACACCACGGAGCGCGTACTGGCCGAGATCGGCGCGGGCGAACTGCCCCGCATCCTGGTGCTGAACAAGATCGATCTGTCTCCGGAAGGCGGCCGCGACTGGCTGCATTCCCATCCCGACGGCGTCCGCCTTTCCGCGCGCACGGGCGAAGGCCTGGGCGACCTGGTCGCGCGCATCGGCGAGGTCGTCGCCTCCGGCATGGACGAGCTTTCACTGCGGATTCCGCACGCAGACTACGCGATGGTGGCGCTCCTGCGGCGCGAAGCGCATATCGTAAGCGAATCGCATGACGACGAGGCGGCCATCCTGCGCTGCCGGGTTCCCGAACGCCTGCGTTCGAGGATCGAACGCTATATCGCGGAGAAATGAAGGAAGGGCAGGAACGCATGGAACGCATCGAACGCATCGAAAGGGCGCTCGTCGTGGGCGCGGGCGCCATAGGCGCCGGAACCGCCACCCTCATCCACAAGGCCGAACCGGGCGCGGTCGCGTTGTGCGCCACCGGAGAGCGGCGCGAGCGCCTGGCGCGCGGCGGATATCTGCTGAACGGCATCCGCTACGACCTGCCCCTGGCCGACCCCGCTGACGGCGCGCGCTACGGCCTGATCATCGTCGCGGTCAAAAATCACCACCTGGCCGCCGCGATCGAAGACATTCGGCCCTACGTCGGCCCGGGAACCGCGATACTCTCGCTCCTGAACGGCGTCAGCAGCGAGGATGTCCTTCGCGCCGCGTTTCCGCAGGCCTATGTGCCCCTGGCCATGATCATCGGCACCGACGCCACCCGCGAAGGCAATGCGGTGCGCCTCGGCCTGCATGGCGAAATACGGTTCGGCGACGCCTCGAACCCGCCCGGCGCACGCAGCGCCGGCGTCTCGGCCATTTCCGATTTCCTCGCGCGTCACGGCGTGCCGCATGCCGTGCCCGAGGACATGCGCCGGGCGCTCTGGTACAAGTTCATGCTCAACTGCGGGCTGAACCAATGGTCGGCGGTGCTGCGCGCCGACTACGGCGTGT
Source organism: uncultured Treponemataceae bacterium (assembly GCA_964428265.1). Classification (GTDB taxonomy): domain Bacteria; phylum Spirochaetota; class Spirochaetia; order Treponematales; family Rectinemataceae; genus CAYRXK01. The sequence goes on along the minus strand of CAYRXK010000048.1, from coordinate 3,433 downwards.
TCCGCGAATCGCCCAACGCGCGCGCCCTGTTCGTGCGCACGATGCGCGAGGTGATCATGGTGACCGAACGCCTGGACATGGGCCTGGGGCTGGGCGAAGCCGACATCGCCACCGTGCTGGCGACGATCGACCGGCTCGGCGCCGACGGCAAGACCTCGATGCTGCAGGATGTGGAGGCGCGACGCAAGACCGAGGTGGAAGCCTTCGCGGGGCAGGTGATCGCGATGGCCGATTCGGCCGGGATCGACGCGCCGCTCAATCGCGCGTTATGCGACGCGATCCTCGCCATCGAGGCGAATTACAGGGGACGCGGCCCCGAGGCCAGTTCTCCGGAGGCGTAGGCGGTCAGCTGCCCATCGTCGCCCGAGATTAGGATACGTCCGGAGTCGTCGATGCCGGACAGGACTCCCTCGCGGTACCGAGCCCCGTCAGGATGCCCTTCGGCGAAGGTCACGCGTTCGCCCCGCGCCCACAGCCTCGCCAGAACCAGATCGCGCCAATCGCCGCGCGCGCAGGCCGATTCCACCGCATCGGCTGCCGCGCGGGCCGATGCGGCGCCGACTTCCGGCAGCGGCAGTTCCAGGCCGGCCGCATCCCGCGCGATGCGCAGGCTGCCGGCCCCGGAGCCTTCGATTTCACCGAACTCCCGCTGCAGTACATTCAGCCCGATGCCGACCAGCGCCCTACCGCCGGAGCTTTCGACCAGTATGCCGCAGATCTTGCGCCAGCCGCCTGCGCGCGCCAGCACGTCATTCGGCCATTTCAGCCGGAATTCAAGGCCGGGCAGCGTCCCTTCAAGGAACTGGCAGACACCCAGGCCCACGCGAAGGGGCAGGGCGGGGATGAACGCCGACTCCGAATGCATCACCAGGGTCATCAGCAGGGCTTCGCCTTCCGGTGCCCGCCAGGACCGGCCGGAGACGCGGCCCCTGCCCGCGCTCTGCTCGCGCGCCAGCACCACGCTGCCCGCGGGGCAGCCTTCCGCCGCGAGCCTCCGCGCTTCGTCCATCGTCGATCCGAGAATATCGTGGACAAAAATCGTCCTGCCGTTTTCCGCCGCCATCATCGCCTTTCTTGTATACGGCGCCCGGCCTCCCGTGTATACTGCCGCCAAAAGCATCCTTTTCGCGAAAGGTCGTGAATCCCATGTGCGGAATCATCGGTTACACCGGTCCCCGGAGGACCGCGCCCATCCTGCTTGAAGGTCTCAGGCGACTCGAATACCGCGGCTACGACTCCGCGGGTATCGCGGTCGGCGCGCCCTCAGCCGCCGCGCTGCCGGACGCAGCCGCCGGCTCCGGCTCCGGCTCCGGCGCGGCAACCGCGTCTTCGGCCGTCGCCGCGCTTTCGGCCGTCGCCGCGCCCTCGACCCATTCCATGAAGGTGGTTAAAACCGTCGGCAAAATCGCAAGGCTTGCCGCCGCCATCCCGCAGGACCTGGACGGCGCCTGGGGCATCGGCCACACCCGCTGGGCCACGCACGGCGGCGTCACCGCCGAAAACGCGCACCCCCACCTGGACCAATCCGGCAAAATCGCCGTCGTGCACAACGGCATCGTCGAAAACCACCGCGCCCTGCGCGAAATGCTCGAACGCAAGGGCGTCCGCTTCGCCAGCGAAACCGACACCGAAGTCATTCCCCACCTGATCGCCCAATACTACCAGGGCGACCTTTACGGCGCCGTAAAATCCGCCCTGCGCCACATCCAGGGCACCTACGGCATCGCCTGCATCCATGCCGACGAACCCGGCCGCATCGTGGGCGCCCGCAACGGCAGCCCCCTGGTCGTGGGCGTGGGCTCCGGCGAAATGTTCCTCGCCTCCGACGTCACCGCCATGATCGCGCACACCGACCGCGTCGTGTACCTCAGCGACGGCGAACTGGTGGACATCCGCGCCGACGGCTACTCCATCACCGACCGCGAGGAACGCGAAATCGAGCGCCAGGTCGACCAGGTAACCTGGGAACTCGGCGCCATCGAAAAGGGCGACTTCGCCTGTTATATGGAAAAGGAAATCTTCGAACAGCCCGAGTCCATCGCGCGCGCCCTGGGCGGCCGGCTGGACGCCGAGCACTGCACCGCCAAGCTCGGCGGCTTGAATCTGGACCGCCGCCGCCTGGCGGAAATGGGCCGCGTGCGCATCATCGCCGCGGGCACCTCATGGCACGCCGGCCTGGTCGGCTCGCAGCTGCTGGAACAGGTCGCGCGCCTGCCCGCGCAGGCCGAACTGGCCTCCGAACTGCGCTACCGCAACCCGGTGGTGGAAAAGGACAGCCTCTGGTTCACCGTCAGCCAGTCGGGCGAAACCGCCGATTCCCTGTTCGCCATGCGCGAAATCCAGCGCAAGGGCGGCACCGTCCTGGGCATCTGCAACGTGGTCGGCAGCACCATCGCGCGTGAATCCGACGGCGGCATCTACGTCCACTCGGGCCCCGAAATCGCCGTCGCCTCGACCAAGGCCTTCACCAGCCAACTGGCGGCCGTCTACCTCTTCACTCTCATGACCGCCCGCATGCGCGACATGTCGCGCGAGGACGGAGCCCGATTCCTTGCCAGCCTGCAGGAAGTGCCCGAAAAGGTGCGCCAGACCCTCGGGGTGCGCGACCAGGTGCAGCGCATCGCCAAGAAGTATTGCCACGCCAAGGATTTCCTTTATCTGGGTCGAGGGTTGCTCTATCCGATCGCGCTCGAAGGCGCCCTCAAACTGAAGGAAATTTCCTACATCCACGCCGAGGGCGGTTCCGCCGGCGAAATGAAGCACGGCCCCATCGCGCTCATCAGCCCCGAGGTGCCCAGCGTCATCCTGGTCTCCGACGACTACCTGCGCGAAAAGACCATCTCCAACATCCGCGAAATCAAGGCGAGGGGCGGTCCGGTCATCGTGGTGGGGGTCGAGGGCGACGACGAGGCGCGCGGCCTGGCCGACGAGTTCATCCCGGTGCCCAAATCCGATCCGCGCTTCTACCCCTTCACCATGGTGGTGCCTCTGCAGCTCCTCGCGTACTTCGCGGCGCTGGAACTCGGCCGCGACATAGACCAGCCGCGCAACCTGGCCAAGAGCGTCACCGTGGAATGATTCCGGATCTTCCCGCGCGGAATCCGCCGATTTCGATTGTCCGCGGAGCCCGACCGGGAATATAATCAGTCGATTTTTATTCATATCTTTTGTGGAGGTGCGACATGCGGTTGTTTATGGCAGCTCTCCTGGCGCTTTCGCTGGTGCTCGCCGGTTGCGCGGGCGGCGGCGGGGACACGATCAAGGTGGGCTGGTTCGGCGCCCTGACCGGCGACCAGGCCGTCTGGGGAGAGAACGAACTCAATACCGTCAAGATGCTGTTCGAAGAGTACAACGCCAAGGGCGGCATCGAAGTCGGCAGCAAGAAGTACAAGCTCGAGGTCATCGGCTACGACAACAAGGGCGACGCCCAGGA
>CAYRXK010000047.1:0-19728 GCA_964428265.1 uncultured Treponemataceae bacterium | reverse complement strand
GCCCAGCGCAGCAAGCCTGGCACGAAGCGCCCCGCCAGCGCGGGGTGGCGCGGCAGGACGCGCACGCTGTAGCCCACCTGGCCGGACTGCGACCCGTTGGCCCTCACGCTGAACGCGCGCAGGGTGCCGGCCGCCTCGCCGGGCGCCATCTCCAGGCGGTGCGGCGAGGAAATGCCGCCCTTGGCGTCGACCTGCCCGTAGAAGCACTCGACCAGCACCTCCGAAGGATCGAGGCCGGCCAGGTCCACCATCGCGCGCACCTCGACCTTCGTGCCGCGCTCGATCACCGGGGGGGCGTCGGTGGTCACCGAATCCACGCGCACCCCGTTCCAGGCCCTGCCGGCGCGGTCCAGGTAGTCGGCAAGGTCGCGGGCGGGCTGGTAGGCGGCGTCGCGAAGGGCCACGGCACCCGCCAGCGCGGGCTGGTAATAGCGGGTGTGGTATTCCTCGAGCATGCGGTGGCTGGAGAACTGGATGCCGGTTTCCCGCATCGAGGCGCGCATGCGCGCGATCCATTCGCGCGGCAGGTTGTCGCGGCCGCGGCGGTAGAACATCGGCACGATCTCGCGCTCCAGCAGGTCGTACAGGGCCTCGGACTCGATCTTGTCCTGCAGGTCCTCGTCGCGGTATTCCTCGCCGGAGCCCACCTTCCAGCCGATGCCGGGGTTGTAGCCCTCGGCCCACCAGCCATCCAGGACCGAACAGTTCAGGACGCCGTTCATGCCGGCCTTCATGCCCGAGGTGCCGGAGGCTTCCAGGGGGCGGCGCGGCGTGTTCAGCCAGACGTCGGAGCCCGCGGTCATGTAGTGCGCGATGGTCATGTCGTAGTCTTCGAGGAACACCAGGCGGCCGCGCACCTCCTCCTTGCGGGAGAAATGGACGAGTTCGCGGATGAGTTCCTTGCCGGGGATGTCGTGCGGGTGGGCCTTGCCGGCGAAGACGATCTGCAGGGGCCGGTCGCGGTCGGAGAGCAGGCGCATCAGGCGGTCCGGATCGCGCAGCAGGAGGTTGCCGCGCTTGTAGGTGGCGAAGCGGCGCGCGAAGGCCAGCGTGAGGACATAGGGCGACAGGGATTCTTCGGCCGCGCGCAGTTCGGTGTCGGAAGCGCCGATGCGCTGCATGGCGGCCTTCAGGCGGCCCCGCGCGAAGACGGTCAGGCGCTCGCGGCGGCGCTCGTGGGTGCGCCACAGTTCCTGGTCGGACACGCGGTCGATCCGGTTCCAGAGCTCGCGGTTGGCCGGCTCGTCGTTGAACTTGGGCCCCAGGTAGCGGTCCAGCAGATCCAGCATGTCGTGGCTGATCCAGGTGCGGGGATGCACGCCGTTGGTGACATGCCCGATGGGAACTTCCGAACCGTGCAGGCCCGGCCAGAGATTGGCCCACATCGTGCGCGACACCTCGCCGTGCAGGGCGGACACGCCGTTGGCGTAGGCCGACAGCTTCAGGGCCAGCACCGTCATGCAGAAGGACTCGCCGTGGTCCTCGGGGCGTTCGCGGCCCAGGGCCAGGAAGCCGTGCCAGTCCAGGCCCAGGATGCCCGCCCAGGAACGGAAGTATTTGTCCATCAGGTCGAGGCCGAAGCGCTCGTTGCCCGCGGGCACCGGCGTGTGCGTGGTGAAGATGTTCGTCGGTATGAAGGCCTGCGCGGCCTGCGCGAAGCTCAACTTCTGCTCGGCCATCAGGATGCGGATCTTCTCGAAGGCCAGGAAGGCCGAGTGGCCCTCGTTCATGTGGGTGGCGCCGACGTCGACGCCCAGGGCGGCCAGCGCGCGGATGCCGCCCACGCCCAGCAGCAGTTCCTGCCGGATGCGCATTTCCTTGTCGCCGCCGTACAGGGTGGCGGTGATCAGGCGGTCTTCGGGAAGGTTTTCGGGGATGTTGCTGTCCAGCAGGAAGAGGCTGGCGCGGCCGACCTTGACCTCCCAGATGGCGGCGGCCACGTTGCGGCCGGCCAGGTCCACCGACACCAGGATGGGCTTGCCGTCCTTGTCCAGGCAGCGGTGCACCGGCATGTTGTACCAGTCGTTCTCGGGGTAGGACTCCTGCTGGAAGCCGTCGTGGTTCAGGTACTGCTTGAAGTAGCCCTGGCGGTACAGAAGGCCCACGCCGACCAGGGGCAGGTCCATGTCCGAGGAGGTCTTGATGTGGTCGCCCGACAGGATGCCCAGGCCGCCGGAATAGATGGGCAGCGACACGTCGATGCCGTATTCCATGGAAAAATAGGCCACCACGGGGCTCTTCGGGCCCTTGTACCAGGGCTCGCCCTTGCGGTAGCGGTCCAGGCTTTCGGCTACGGCGCGCAGGTCCTCGATGAAGGAGTCGTCCTTTTCCAGCTGGTCCAGGCGCTCCTGGCTGAGCATGCCGATCATCTTGACCGGGTTCTGCCCCGATGCGGTCCAGGCGTCCGGATCCATGCGGATGAAGAGCGACACCGCCTCGAAGTTCCAGCTGAGCCAGAGGTTGTGCGCCAGGCCGTCCAGCAGCGCCAGGGCGCCGGAAAGCTTGGGTTTTATGGTATGGGTGAGGATTTTCATCGCGATTCCGCCTGTATCGACAAGATGGTTTGCTTCAATTAAGGAAACCGCATACTAGCCTCGAAACGACGCCGCTGTGAAGTCTCCCGCGGAAGCGCGCAGCGGCGGGCATCCGCGCTCGATTTATATATAGCAATTTATCGAACCCGGTAGTATACTCGTCAGTCGATACCATACACCTTTACCATTCCATGACAAGGAGCGATCCTGATGGGCGAGAAAAAGCGGATCCTGATCCTGGGCGGCGGCTACGGCGGCGTCTGGGCGGGAAAAATCCTGGAAAAGCAATTCCGCAAACGGGATGACGTGGAAATCACCCTCGTCGACATGCGGCCGTTCCACACCCTTATGACCGAACTGCACGAAGTCGCCGGCTGGCGCACCGATCCCGAATCGGTGCAGGTCAGCTTCCGCAAGATCTTCGGCGCCAAGAAAATAGACGTGGTGCTGGACAAGATCACCAAGGTCGATTTCGAGGGCAGGAAGGCCTACGGCCAGGCGCGCGAATACGCGTTCGACTACATCGTGGTCGGCGTGGGCGCCGAGCCCGAGTTCTTCGGCATCCCCGGCGTGCAGGAAAACTCCTTCACCCTCTGGTCCTTCGAAGACGCGATGAAGATCCGCAACCATGTGGAAGAAGTCTTCACCGAGGCCGCCAAGGAGACCGACCCGGAAAAGCGCCGCCGCATGCTGACCTTCGTGGTCGCGGGCGCGGGCTTCACCGGCATGGAGATGATCGGCGAACTCCTGGAATACCGCGATGTCATGTGCAAAAAGCTCTTCCTGGACCCGAACGAAGTGCGCGTGGTGAACATCGAGGCCCTGCCCTCGATCCTCCCCATCCTGGAGGAACCCCTGCGCGCCAAGGCCGAGAAGTACCTGCAGAAAAAGCGCTGCGAGATCATGCTCGGCCAGGCCATCGTGGGCGCCGAGCCCGGAAAGGTGCTGCTGAAGTCAGGCGCGGTGGTCGAGACCGAAACCTTCATCTGGACCTGCGGCGTCAAGGGTTCCAGCTTCGCCGGCGCCCTGGCCCTGCCGATGGGCAGGCGCAACCGGATCGAGTGCGACTCAGGCATGCGCTCTCCGCAGTACCCGAACGTGTACGTCGTGGGCGACAACGCGGGCCTGATGCGCGACGGCAAGCCGATCCCCCAGATCGTCGAATCCGCGCACTTCTCCGGCGAGGCGGCGGCCAAGAACATCATCGCCGACATCGACGGCGGCGAGCGCCACGAGTTCCACCCGAACTACCACGGCTTCATGGTGTCCCTGGGCGGGCACTACGGCGTGGCCAACGCCGGCGGCATCAAGTCCTCAGGCTTCGTGGCCATGGCGATGAAGCACATGATCAACATGTACTACCTGTTCAACATCGCCGGCATCAACCAGGTCTGGGAATACGCCAAGCACGAATTCCTGGACATGAAGCATGACCGCACCTTCATCGGCGGCTTCGTGACACACAAGTTCAGGGCGTACTGGCCCTTGCTGCTGCGCATGTGGCTGGGCCTGATGTGGGTGATGGAGGGCGTGAACAAGATCGGCGAGGGCTGGCTGGCCTTCTCCGCGGGCTCCAAGTCCGCCTGGATGTTCTCCAAGGGCGTGGTGCAGGCCGGCGTGAAGGCGGCCGAGGGCGCCGCCGACGCGGGCTCCGCCGCCAGCGCCGCCTGGGATGCGACCGCCACCACCGTGGCCGCCGCGGCCGACGCCGCCAGCGCGGCTTCCGGCGCCTGGGACGCCACCGCCACCACCGTGGCGGCCGCCGCAGCCGATGCCACCGCCGCCGCTTCCGGCGCCTGGGACGCCGCGGCCGGTGCCGCGGGCGCCGCGGGCGAAGCGGTCGCGCAGACCTTCCACAAGGTGTGGGACCTGACCCAGCCGATCATTCCCTACAACTCGGGCTTCGTGACCTGGTTCCGCCAGTTCATGATGGACGGCATCATGGCCTACCTGCCCTTCCAGCTCTTCCAGGTGATGATCGTCGCCATGGAGATCGCGATCGGCCTGGCCCTGTTCGGCGGCGCCTTCACCTGGCTCGCCGCGGTGGCCAGCATCGGCATGTGCTTTATCTTCACGTTCTCGGGCATGTTCGCCTGGGACCAGCTGTGGTTCGTCTTCGCCGCGATCGTCTTCCTGGGCGGCGGCGGACGCGCCTTCGGCTGCGACTACTGGATCGTTCCCTTCTGCAAGAAGTGGTGGAACGGCACGAAGTTCGCCCGGAAGTGGCACTTCTACGCCGACGATCCCACGAAGTGATGCATCTGGCCCGCGCGGCGGCCGCCCGGTGCGGCATCCGCGCGGGACATGCGTCCGCGCACCGGTTCCCCTTCAATCCGAAAACAGCTACACTCGCTTGAATTTTTCCGTACGGAGCGTCGCATGACCGATTTCTGGAACGACTCGCCACGGCTCGAGGCAGCGCTCGCCGGGGTGGAGTCCATCATCACGGAAATCCTGCGCGACCCCGCATTTCCCCTCTGGCGCGAGACTTCGCGCATTGTCCTGTCCAACGGCAAGATGCTCAGGCCCGGCATGGTGCTGATCGGCGCGGGCTTCGGTTCGTCCCGGGGTCGAGGCGCGACCCCAAGTCGCGATGCCGCGCGCGACGAGCGCATCGCGCACATAGCGGCGGCCATCGAGCTGCTGCATGCCGCCACCCTGGTGCACGACGACATCCTGGACGCCGCCGACACCCGCCGCGGCGAGTCCACCCTGCACCCGCGCTTTGGCGCGACCAACGCGGTGCTGGCCGGCGACTGGCTGTTCGCCCGGTGCTTCAGGCTGGTGGCCGACCATGCCGACGCCCGTTCGGCGCGCGTCCTTGCCCGCCTGGTGGGCACCATCTGCGCCGCTGAAGTCCGGCAGGACCTGGCCAAGTTCAACTATTCCACCTCGGTGCGCGGGTACCTGCGCACCATCGCGGGCAAGACCGCCGCGCTGTTCGCCCTGGCCCTGCACGTGGGCGCCGCCGAGGCCAAGGCCCCGCCGCTGGTCGTGCAGCGCCTCAGGCGCGTGGGCTACAACCTGGGCATGGCCTTCCAGATCATCGACGACGTGCTGGATTACGGCGGAGACGGCCTGGCCATCGGCAAGCCTGCCGGCAACGACGTAAAGGAAGGGCTGGCGACCCTGCCGCTGATCTGCGCCCTGCGCGCCGACCGTGACGGCATCATGCCCTTGCTGGAACGCGCGCGCCTTGACGACGCGGGCGTTGACCTTGTGGTGCGGGCGGTGGTGGCCTCGGGCGGCGTCGACCGGGCGCGCGCCATGGCCGCGACCTTTACCGCGCGCGCGCGGCGCGAACTGGCCAGGCTGCCCGCCCGCCCCGAGCGCGACGAACTGGCGCTGCTGGTGGACCGCCTGCTCTCCCGCACGCGCTGAGCGCACGCCGAGCGCGCCTTGCACCTCGATCCTGACCATCGCGCCGAAAGGACCCGATCATGCTGACCTATCTGCTTGTCGCCTTCGCCCTGGCCATGGACGCCTTCGCGGTGTCCGTTTCGTCGGGTATCTGCATCAAGGACATCAGGCCCGCCATCGCGCTGCGCGCGGCCTTCGCCTTCGGCCTGTTCCAGGCCCTGATGCCCGTGGCCGGATGGCTGCTCGGCTCGGCCTTCAGGGGAGTGATCCAGGGCTGGGACCACTGGCTCGCCTTCGGCCTCCTGGCCTTCATCGGCGTGAAAATGCTGCGCGAAGCATGGTCCAAGAAGGATCCGTCGTACTGCCCCGACCCCGACGAGGCCAACGGCATCATGGACCTGCGCACGCTGGCCATCCTGGCGGTGGCCACCAGCCTGGACGCACTTGCCGTGGGGCTTTCCTACAGCGTGCTGGGCGATCCGATCCTGGGGCCGGCCGCGTTGATCGGCGTCGTCACCTTCATCCTGTGCATGATCGGGATCGAGTTCGGCAAGAAGCTGGGCGCGGCCTTCGAGTTCAAGGCCGAAATCTCGGGCGGCGTCGTGCTGATCCTGATCGGCGCGCGCATCGCGTTCCAGCACGTATCGCAGCATATCTGATGTCGAGGGAGGGCGCATGACGCGATGCGTCATGCGCCCCCGGAACGTCGCGGCGCTGCGGTATGCGACCTCGTGTCGGCGCCGCGGGTGCCACGTGGCCACGGCAACGCGGCAACTCAGCAACGCGGCAACGCGGCGGCGCCGCTAGTCGCGCGGGTACCAAAGCGTCCGGTTGAACCTGATCGAGCAGGTTTCACCTTCGCGCGGGGCGGCGGCGCGGCGAGGTTTCTGCACGCGCAGCTCGGTCGATCCCACGGTCAGCACGTAATCCACGATGTCGCCCAGGTAGGTGCGCCTGCGCACGCGAGCCCGCACCGTGCCTTCGGGCGCCGAGGCGGCGGCGCCATCGGCGCCCGTCGCGGCATCCGCGCCCCCCGCCTGCCCGGCCCCGGCAAAATCGATGTCCGACGGCCGGCATGCGAGCAGCGCTTTCGGACCGAGCGACGCGGGCACGCCGCGGCCCGCCACGGCGCGGGTGCCTTCGATCACCGCGGCGCCCGCGGCCACATCCACCGGCAGGAAATTGGACAATCCGATGAACGAGAATACGAACTTGTTCACCGGGCTGTCGTAGATTTCCAGCGGCGCGGCGATCTGCTGCACCACGCCGCGGTCCATCACCAGCATGCGGTCGGACAGCGCCATGGCCTCGGCCTGGTCGTGCGTGACGTAGATGATCGTGAAGCCGAAGCGCTTCTGCAGGTCCTTTATTTCGAAGCGCATTTCCTCGCGCAGCTTGGCGTCGAGGTTGGACAGCGGCTCGTCCAGGAGCATGACCGTGGGATTTATCGCGATGGCGCGGGCCAGCGCGATGCGCTGCTGCTCGCCGCCTGAAAGCTTGGTGGGAAAGCTCTCCTCGCGCTTGGTAAGGCCCGTGGACTGCAGCGCCAGCTTCACGCGCTCGGCGATTTCGTGCCTGGGAACCTTGCGGATCTGCAGCGGGAAGGCCACGTTGTCGCGCACGTTCAGGTGCGGCCAGACCGCGAAGGCCTGGAACACCATGCCGAAATCGCGGTGTTCCGGCGGCAGGTAGAATTTTTTCGCGCTGCTGGAAAAGACCTTTCCGCCCACCGACAATTCGCCCGAATCCAGGTCCTCGAAGCCGGCGATCATGCGCAGCGTGGTGGTCTTGCCGCAGCCGGAGGGGCCCAGGAAGGAAAAGCACTCGCCGCGCTCCACATCGAGATTGAGCTTGTCGACCGCGGTCACCGCGCCGAATTTCTTGGTGACATCGACCAGTTTGAGGTGTGACATGGCTTACTCCTGCGTCCTGGCCTTCGGGCGGTCGAGCCGCGCGAGGAATTTCTTTATCAGCGTTTCTCCCAGGAAAATTATGACCAGCGCGATGCTCGCCAGGGCCGCGGCGCGGACGGTTTCGCCGTCCTCGTTCAGGGCGTAGATCGCGACGCCGATGGTGCGGGTGTTCGGACCGTACAGGAGCACCGACGTGGTCAGTTCGCGCAGGGCGGGCAGGAAAATCAGGAAGAACGCCGAGATCATGCCGGGCTTTATCAGCGGGATGACGATGTCCTTCAGGCTCTGCCAGTGCGTGGCCCCGCAGGCGCGCGATGCCTCCTCGAGCGAGTCGGAAACCTGTTCCAGCGCGGCCGAGTTTGACTTGATGGAGAACGCCATGTAGCGCGCGATGTACGCCACGAAAATGATCCACGGCGTGTTGTAGAGGTTTATTCCGAAGCGGCCGCTCCAGGTAAGGATGACGCCCAGCGCGATGACGGTGCCCGGCAGCGAGAAGGGCAGCACGCCCAGGAACTGCAGCATGAATTTTCCGCGCACCTTCATCTTCACGATGACGTAGGAAATCATGGTGCCCGCCAGCATGGTGACGCCCGCCGCGCCGAGCGAAAGGTACACCGAATTCCACACCGCGTCGCGCGTCATCTTCCACTGGAATATCTTGGTGTAGTTGTTCCAGGTCATGTTCTGCAGGGCGATGGGCATGCCGTAGGTTTTCAGGCCGCCGACCAGGAATATCGTGACGGTGGGCAGCACGACGGTAAAGGCGATGTACAGCACGCTGATGACGAGCAGGGGAATTTTCAGGCCGCGCAGTTTCAGCACCATGGGGCGCATGCTCTTGCCGGCGATGATCTGGAAGCGGCCCTTTTTCAGGATGAGGTCCTGCAGCTTCAGGATGAGCGCCGCCGAGATCACCAGGATGGCCGACAGGATGGTGCCGACGCGTATGGCGCCGAAGGAGCCGCCCGAGGCGTAGATGCGCTCGTAGATCTTGGTGGGAATGTTGTAGATGCCCTTTTCGGTGCCCAGGATGGCCGGCACGCCGAAGTGCGACAGCGAGTACAGGGCCACCAGCAGGGCGCCTGAAATGATCGACGGCATCACGAGCGGCAAGGTTATGCGCCTCGTGATGGTCAGCAGGCCCGCGCCGGAAATGCGCGCGGATTCCTCCAGGGTCGGGTCCATGCGCTCCAGGGCGCCGGCCACCTGCAGGAACACGAAGGGAAACAGGTACATGCTTTCTATCGCGATGATGCCGCCCAGGCTCATGATGTCGATGGGCGCGTTTTCCAGGCCGAAGGCCGCCATGAGCAGGCGGTTGATATAGCCCGCGCGCGGCGACAGCAGGACCTTCCAGGCAAGGGCGCCGATGAACGAAGGCAGCATGAAGGGTACCAGGAATAAGGCCTTCATCGTTTTCTTGAAGGGCAGGTCGGTGCGCGCCACGAGCCAGGCGAAGAAGGTGCCGATCACGGTGGAAAGGATGGTGGTGCCGGTGGCGATCTGCACGGAATTCCAGAGGGCCTGGTAGGTGTCCGGGTCCGAAAGGATCTTGACCACGCCGGCCATGTTGAAGGCGCCGTTCTCGAAGAAGGCCGTGACGAAAATCAGGACGACCGGCACGGCCACGACGACGACCAGCACCAGGATGGAGAAAATGAGCACGAGATTGGCGGTGCCGAGTTTTTTCTGTCCGTTCATTCCGCAGCCTCCCCGGGCCCGAACCACTTCAGTTCGTGGAACGAGACGCCGCAGGCGGCGCCCTCGTCCAGGATCAGGTTCCGCGCCACCGCTTCTTCCGTCTGCATTTGCGCGCGCAGTTCGGTGCCGCCGATGCGCACGAGGTAGTCGACCAGGGGCCCCAGGAGCGAGCGCCTGAGGATGGTGCCGGGTACGGTGCCGGCCGCGGCCGGGGCGGCGCCGTCCGGGCCCGGATCGCCGCTCTGGCGGTGCAGGATGACGTCCATGGGCCGGCAGGCGGCCGTAGCGGAGCCGGCGGCGAAGGATTCAGGCGGCGCCATCGGCAGGCGAAGGTCGGCGCCGACCCAGGCCGCGCCGCCCTCGATCCGGACGGGCATGAAATTCGGGATGCCCAGGAACTTGTACACAAAGGCGTCGGCGGGATGTTCGTAGATTTCCTCGGGCGTGCCGATCTGGCGGATGCGGCCTTCGGAATCCATGACGGCCATGCGGTCGGAGATGGCCAGGGCGACTTCCTGGTCGTGCGTGACGTAAAGGATGGTCGCGCCGGTCTTCACCTGCAGGTCCTTGATTTCGAAACGCATTTCCTCGCGCAGGTTGGCGTCGAGGTTGGTTAGCGGCTCGTCCAGCAGCATGACTTCGGGCTTGGACACCAGGGCGCGCGCTAGGGCCACGCGCTGCTGCTGCCCGCCTGAAAGCTGGTACGGCAGGCGCTCGGCCAGGCCGACCAGGTTCACCTGCTCGATCGCGGTGTCGACGCGGGTCATCAGTTCGCGCTTTTCCGTCCGGGAGATTTCCAGGGGGTAGGCGATGTTGTCGTAGACGGATTTGTGCGGCCATACCGCGTAGTCCTGGAACACCACGCCGATGTGCCGTTCCTCGGGCGGGATGGATTGATGCTGGTCGGCGACCACGGTGGCGCCGATGGATACCGTGCCTGAGTCCGGCTTTTCGAAGCCGGCGATCAGGCGGAGGATGACCGTCTTGCCGCATCCGGAGGGGCCCAGGATCGTGAAGCATTCGCCGGATTTGATTTCCAGGTTGATGTCCTTCAGGATCGTGCGGTTTCCGTAGGATTTGGTGACGGCAGAAAGTCGCAGGTCTGCCATGCGGGTGCTCCTGTGCGGTGGAATGGCGGCGCGACCGGGACCCGGTCGCGGGCCCCTCGACATGGAGGGGACCCGGACCGCGGCGCGGCAAGGCGCTTACTTCTTCTGCAGGATTTCGGTGAAGCGGTCGATCGTGCCCTGCTTTTCGTTCATGAGCTTGATGTAGTCGATCTTCATGGCGCGCTTGACGGCTTCTTCGGGGTTGACCAGGCCGACGCCCTGGGCGATGGGCACGTCGCGGCGCACCGGCAGGGTGAAGTTGCCGGCGATGATGGTCTGGCCGTCCTTGGAGAGGAGGAAGTCGACGAATTTCTGCGCGGCGGAAAGGTTGGGCGTGCCCTTGAAGATGGCCACCGGGCTGGGGATGACGAGCATCTTGTCGGTGTAGGCGAAGCCGAGCGAGGCGCCGAGCTTGATCTTGTCGATGGTGATGTAGTCGACGCCCAGGCAGGCCAGAAGGTCGCCGGCGGCGGTGTCGTCCACGACCTGGCCCGAGCCCTGGCCCATCTTGGCGCCGTTGTCCTTGAGCTTCTGGATGTAGTCCCAGCCGAGGTTGTTGACCATCATGCCGACGGACACCATCGAGGTGCCGGAGAGAGCGGGGTTGGCGATGGCGAAGCCGCCCTTGAATTCGGGCTTCAGCAGGTCTTCCCAGGTTTTGGGCGGGGTCTTTACCTTGTTGGTGTTGTAGGTGACGCCCAGGGTGCCCAGGCGGGCCGGGGTGAACTCATAGTCGGGATCGTTCAGGGGGCTGACGACGTTCTTGGCTTCCGGCGATTCGTACTTCTGCAGGACGCCTTCTTTCTTGAGCGCGTAGAAGTCGGGGACTTCGGAAGTCCACAGAACGTCGACGACGAGCTTGCCGGACTGCCGTTCGGCGGCGATCTTGGCCATGATCTTGCCCGCGCCGGCGGAGTAATAGTCGAACTGGATGTTGGGGTTCTTCTTGACGAAGGCGTCGCGGAGTTCGCCGATGAGCACTTCCTTCATCGACGTGTACACCATGAGCTTTTCCTTCTTCTGGGCGAAGACGCCGGTGGCGCCGATGGTGATCAGCGCGAGCAGTACGCACAGTGTCCTTTTCATGATTCCTCCTGTCGGTCGGATCGATCGCGGTCGGGCAATGCGCCGGCCTGAGTCCTGTCAGGAGGTGATTTTTCAGGCTGTTTCGCGGTTCAGGCAACGGGTACTTTGGTACTATTCGGCATTTCGAAGCCGTTCGGGGAGGGGTCGAGGGTGGTCGGCCGGGTTTCGGCAGGGGTTTCGGCGCGGGGCGCAAGGACAGCGCGGGGCGCAAGGCCGGCGCGCTCGACCAGGAGGGTGGCCGACACGCGGTCCTGCACGCCGATGCCCAGGTAGATGCCGTGCAGGTAGTTCTTGACCGTCTGTTCGCGCAGCATGAGGCAGGCGGCGATTTCCTTGTTGCTGTGCCCCGATGCCAGCAACAGGAGGATTTCGCGCTCGCGTTCGGTCAGGTTTTCGAACCAGGCGGGCGGCTCTTCCGGCGGGTGGGGGTCGTCGGGTCGAGGGGCTTCTCCGGACACCGTGGGCTGCGCGGTGCCGTCCGCCGCGGCCGGTTGGCGCCGGCGCCGCGCGTACAGCGCCGATGCGCCCGCGAAAAGCGCGACCGAAAGCATGCCCAGAAGCCAGGAAAGGGCGGAAGAGGCTCGCCAGGCGCCGGTGGATCCCGCGGCACCCGAGGCGCCGGGGATGACCCCGATCAGCGACCAGTCGTGACCCTCGATCCGGACACGGACCAGGGTAGACCGTCCGCCGCCCCGGCGCGCCAGGGTACTGGTCCAGGCGCCCTGCCCGTCGAAGAGGCCGCGCGGCATGGGGGTGCCGGGCATGAGGTCGGCGAAGGGTTTGCCCGCCATGCTTACGCCCGCCCCCGCGAGGATGGTGCCCTTGCCGTCGACCAGGACCGTGAAGTCGGAGCGCAGGTCGGGCATTTTCGCAGGGTCGTCGGACTCGTCGCCCGAACCGGTGACCGTGCGCGCCAGGCGCTGCGAATCGAGCACCAGGACGGCGATGCCGATGGGCGCGCCGGACGACAGATTCTTTACCAGGCGGGCGCAGAGCAGTTCGGCCCTGCGCGTGGGGCGCGAGGTTTCGCCCGAGCTGTCGCGGACCAGGATGTCCCAGACCGGCTTGCCGTCCCTGCGGATCGCGGCGGCCGCCATCTTTTCCTGGATCGGCACGCGGCGGGCGCGGGTGAGGGAATCGGTCATGGTCAGGGGGATGCGGTTCGGGCGGTCCGCGTCGATGAAGAGGGCGTCGTCGAGTTCGGGAAGCGCCGCGCTGATGCCTTCGAGGTAGCCGGAAAACTGGCCATTCCAGCGGGAAACGTCGTAGGGTTCTTCGTCCGCGCCGTAGTCCTGCAGGGCGTCGTTCAGGGCGGGGTTGGCGATGAATTGGTAGGAAAAGGCTTCGGCCGCGGAAACGAGTTCGGAGGCGCGGCGGGCGCGCAGTTCGAGGGTGCGCTGGGCGTAGCCGACGGAATCCGCGTTCCGCGCAATACCCGCCCGTCCCGCCCCCAGCGCCAGCGCAGCGGCGAGGAGCAGGGCTCCGGCAAGGGCGAGCAGCGGAGCGGGAGGAGCGCCGGCCTGCCGCACGGCGAGGGCGGCGACGGAAAACCTGGGCATCCGGAAGAGTATAGCATACCCGGGCCGCTACTTACCCCTCTTTCCGCCTTGCCCCTGCCCAGCGCCGCCCTGCCCTCCGGGGTTGCCCTGGGGGCCGGCTCCGGCGCCCCCGGGTCGCCCGGCGGCGCCCTGCACGTCGCCCCCCGAGGTAGCGCCGCCTGATGCGCCTTCCGGCCGGTCTCCGCCCCGTGGCGCCACCTCGCCGGATCTGCCCGGAGCGCGTGCGGGCGGGTCATCGCGCTGCACCGATTTCGCGAGCGCGGCCAGCGAGTCTTCCGCGGCGCTGCGGGTGCTGCCCAGCCGCGCGACCGAGCGGGCGAGCGCGGCTTCGAACTCCTCGAAGGTCGCCCCGGCGCGCAGCAGCACCTGGTAACGGTCCGCGAGCTGGCCCGCGGCGCGGCGGTCCTGCGGAAGCAGCGCGGCGCCGCGCAGGGCGGAGGCGATCCTGACCAGGCGCGCGGTATCGGCGCGCAGGGCGGCGACCAGCCGGTCGGGGGCGATCCGTTTCCTCGACCCTTCCTCCAGGCGGGAAGCGAGCAGCGAATCGGGCAGCGAGGCTGCCGAAAGCTGGGCGGCGAGCGACTCGACTTCCGCTCGGACCGAACCGTAGGCCGCGCGGTGCGGCGCATCGGCGTACCATGCGGCAAGATCCTGGGCGCCAGCCCTCGGCGCGGCCGCGCCCAACGCCAGGATCGCGAGCGCGGCTGCCACGGCGACGCGTCGCGTGAAATCACTGCGGATGTTCATAGGGTGAGGAGGCTCCCTTCACCTCCGAATCCGTCGTCCACCAGGGCGTCGCCGCGCGGGTCGGGAATCCAGGTTTCGCCGTCGATGACAAAGTTGTAGACGTAGACTTCGCCTTTTCGGAGCGGGACGCGCAGCTCCCAGGCACCGTCCCGGGGGCGGCGCGCCAAGGCGTAGCCGTCGGTGCGCCAGCCGGTGAAGGTTCCGGCGAGCGCCACGGTCCTGGCCTGCGGCGCGTCGAGCAGGAAGGTGACGACCACGCTGCCGGGCGCGCGGCTTCCGATGACCCTGCCCAGGCCGAGCCCGAGCATGAATATCGCGATTGCCGCCGCGGCCGCGATGGCGGGCATGGCCGGCGGCATGGCTGGCGCCCATGCCGGGAAGCGCCTGACCTTGACCGGGGACAATCTGCGCATCACCGCGTCCGAAAGCGCGAACGCGGCTCCTTGACCGGCCGCGGCGCCTTGACCGCCCGCGGCGACGGGACCGCCGACAGCGACGGGGTCCGCGGCGTTCCCCGCCTCCGCGGCAAGGTCGCGCGCCACGAGGGGCGCGATCCTGCCGTAGGCGCGGCGGCACGCGGGGCAGGAATCCAGGTGGCGCATGAGTTCCCGCACGGAATCTTCTATTGATATCGGCTCGCCGGAGAGCGAGATTCCGGCGGCGCCATGTTCCCAGCCATCCACGATGGCCCGGACCTGCCTGCATTCCATCATGACCGGATACCTCCCGAACCGGAAACCGGTTGCGCGGGTTCGAGGGCGCGCCGCAGTTGCCGGCGCGCGCGGAAAAGCCGCGACTTGACCGCCTCTTCGCCGATATCGAGGGCGCGGGCGCACTCGGCCACCGGCAATCCCGCGAAATAGTACAGTTCCACCGCGCCGCGCGTTTCGCGCGGAAGCGCGGCGACCGCGTCGCGCACCGCGGCGGCGTCGGCTTCCGCCAGTACCGTGACGGCCGGATCGTCCTCCGGGCGCGTGTCGCGCGCGGCGTCCGTGCCGCGCGCGACCGCCTCGAGCCGGCGGCGCATGGAACCGAACATGCGGAAGCGCGTGCGCACCTGGTTGGCCGCGATCGCGAAGAGCCAGGCGGGAAAGCTTTCGCCGCGCCTGAACCGCGGCAGCGACGAATAGGCGCGGATGAAGACGTCCTGCGCGGCGTCGGCCGCCTCGTCCTCCGACCCCAGGCGTCCCCTGCAGAACCCGAGCATGCGCGCGCCATAGCGGTCCACCAGGATGCGGTAGGCATCCTTCTCGCCGCCGAGCACGCGCGAGATCACGGCATCGTCCGAAAGTTCGGGGCTGTAGCTCATGGTCGTCCGATATCAGTATACCGCCCTGACGGCGCGCCGGTTGCGGACGTTCCGGCGGCATTCGCGGTTTTTCCCGGGAACCGGGATTTTTCGCGCAACCGGAACGCTGCCCGCCCGATATCCATGGCGTACGGTCAGCGCGCCGTAAAGGAGCGTATCCATGAATCTCACCACCGAAAAAATGTTCCGTTTCGCCGTGATCGCGGTCCTGTTCGCCTTCGCGGGAATCTCCATCGCCGCCGCGCAGGACACCGAACCGGCCGAACCCGCACCCGAGAATACCGCGGCCTGGATTGCCTGGCTGAGCGAGTCGTTCGCGGTGGAAGCCGCCATCCTGCAGACCTATGTCGAGGACGGCTACCCCGTCATGGACCTGCGCTTCGCGCTGGAGCTTTCCGCGGCATCGGGCAGGACGCTGGACGAGGTCCTGGAAATCGCGGACGGCATGACCGGCCGGGGCTGGGGCGTGATCGCCCGGGCGCTGGGCGTGGATCCTGGTTCGGAGGCCTTCCATGCCATTCGCCAAGCGCACAGGCCCGGGCTTGGCCTGGAGCCGGACAGCGGCAATGACGATGCCCCGAACCTCGATATGGCGATGGAGCAGAACCGCTGGAGGAACAGGGAGCACGAGGGCGATCCGGATGAAGGCCAGGGCAACCGCCAGGGTCTCGGCGGCAATCCCGACCGGGGTGGCCCCGGTGGCCCCGGCGGCCCCGGTGGCAAGGAAGGCTCGGGCGGCACGACAGGTCCTGGCGGCCGCTGAGCCGCGGCGGCTCTCGGCATCGCCGAAGGTCCCGACAGTCACGCTGGCCCCGGGGGCCAGGTAAAAACCGCCGCAAGGCGGGGGATCCCGAAACCGGACCTGAAGTCCGGCGGGGTCCCCCGCCTTGACTTTTTTTTGCCCCGGCAGTATTTCTGTCTCGAATACCCCACCCCACGGGGGGTGGGCCTCGACATGAGGAGACATTCGATCCAAGGAGTCGCCGGATGGACCATTGCAGCATGCAGAGCCAGCAGGCCAGCACCCTGCTCAAGAACGCGCGCGGGCAGGTGGACGCCGCCCTCCGCATGATCGACGACGACCGGTACTGCATCGACGTGTCCAAGCAGATCCTGGCCGCGCAGGCGCTTCTGAAGAAGGCAAACAACCTCATCCTGCGCCAGCACATAGACACCTGCGTAAAGGACGCGCTGCATACCGACAAGGGCCAGGAAAAGATCGACGAGATCGCGATGATCCTGGAACGCTATATGGGAGAACCGTCATGAACGAAACGATCGCCGCCCCGACCGCCGCCGGCAAGGAAGTCAGCATACCCGTGGGCGGCATGACCTGCGCCGCCTGCTCGGCCGCGGTGGAACGGAGCCTGCGCAAGGTGCCCGGCGTGGCGCGCGCGGTGGTGAACCTGGCCACGGAAAAAGCAACGATAGAATATGATCCGTCGGCCGCGCGCCTTTCCGAACTGAAGGCCGCCATCAAGAAAGCCGGCTACGAGCCGCTGGCCATACCCGAAAGCCAGGCGGACAAGACCGCCGCCGCCGATGCGCACCGCGCCGCCAAGCAACGCGAGATCCGGCAGATGTGGACGCGCTTCGCCGTGTCGGCGGCCTTTTCGCTGCCCCTCCTCTACCTTGCGATGGGGCACATGCTCGGCGCGCCCCTGCCCGCCGGCCTGCACCCGATGGACTACCCGCTGCGCTTCGCCCTGCTGCAGATCGCGCTCCTGGTGCCGTCCGTCATCGCGGGCAGGAGATTCTACATCGTCGGCACGAAAGCCCTCCGTCACGGGGCTCCCAACATGGACAGCCTGATCGCGCTGGGCACCGGCGCGGCCATCCTGTACAGCCTGTACTCGACCTGGCGCATCGCCGCGGGCGATTTCGGCGCCGCGAACGAACTGTATTTCGAGACTGCGGGCATCATCATCACCCTGATCCTGCTCGGCAAGAGCCTGGAGGCGCTGAGCAAGGGCCGCACCTCGGAGTCGATCAAGAAGCTGATGGGCCTGCAGGCCAAGACCGCCACCGTGATCTCCGGCAAGGGCGAGATCGAGCTTCCGGTTTCCGAGGTGGAGGCGGGCGACACGATCCTGGTGCGCCCCGGCGAGCGGATTCCGGTGGATGGCACGGTGCTTTCCGGCGCGAGCGCGGTGGATGAATCCATGCTGACCGGCGAGAGCCTGCCCGTGGACAAGCAGCCCGGCTCCGCGGTGACCGGCGGCACGATCAACAGGAACGGCGCGCTGACCTTCCGCGCGGAGCGGGTCGGCGCCGATACCGCCCTGGCGCACATCATCGCGCTGGTCGAGGAGGCGCAGGGATCCAAAGCGCCGATCGCCCGGCTGGCCGACCAGGTTTCCGGAATTTTCGTGCCGGCGGTATTCGGAATTGCCCTCGTTTCGTCGATTATCTGGATATTTGTAGGGCAATCCATCGTCTTCGCGCTGACGATTTTCGTGGCGGTGCTGACGATCGCCTGCCCCTGCGCGCTCGGCCTGGCCACGCCCACGGCCATCATGGTAGGCACCGGCAAGGGCGCCGAGATCGGCATCCTGATGAAATCGGGAGAGGCGCTGGAAACCGCGCACCGGGTGGGCACGGTGGTATTCGACAAGACGGGAACCATCACGGAGGGCAAGCCCGAACTGACGGACCTGGTGCCCGCCGCTGGCATCGGCGAGGCGCGCCTGCTGGCCCTTGCCGCGGCCGCCGAGAAGGCCTCGGAACACCCGCTGGGCGAGGCGATCGTGCGCGCCGCCGAGGCCAGGGGACTGGTCCTGCCCGCGGTGACGTCGTTCGAGGCGCTGCCCGGGCGCGGCATCGCGGCGGAATTGGCCGATATCGAGGGCGCGGCGAACGGTGGCGCGATGAGCGAAGGCGCGGCGAACGGTGGCGCAGGCGCGACGAGCGCCTTCCTCCTGGGCAATGCGCGCCTGATGGAGGAGCGCGGAGTCGATGCGGGCCCGCTCCGCGTGCAGGCAGCAAGCCTTGCCGCGCGCGGCAAGACACCGATGTACGCCGCCCTGGACGGCAAGGTGCTGGGTCTACTGGCGGTGGCCGACATCCTGAAGCCCGGCTCGAAGGCCGCGGTGGCGCGCCTGCGCGATCTCGGCATCGAAACGGTCATGATCACCGGCGATTCCGCGGCGACGGCGAACGCGATCGCGCGGGAAGTCGGGATAGACCGGGTTCTGGCGGAGGTACTGCCCGGCGACAAGGCCAAGGCGGTCCGCGACCTGCAGTCGGGCGGCGGAAAAGTGGCCATGGTGGGCGACGGTATCAACGACGCGCCCGCGCTGGCTCAGGCCGACGTGGGCATCGCCATCGGCTCGGGCACGGACGTGGCCATTGAAAGCGCGGACATCGTCCTGATGCGCTCCGACCTCGGCGATGTGCCTATCGCGCTGGACCTGTCGCGGCGCACCATGCGGAACATCAAGCAGAACCTCTTTTGGGCTTTCGGCTACAACGTGCTGGGCATACCGGTGGCGGCCGGCCTGCTGTACGCCTTCGGGGGCCCCCTGCTGTCGCCGGTGATCGCCGCCGCCGCCATGTCCATGAGTTCGGTATCCGTGCTGACCAATGCCCTCAGGCTTAAACGATACGACCCCGCCAAGTGAAGGAGTGTAGTTATGCGAAGATTGTTGACGATCGACGGAATGAGTTGCGGCCACTGCGTGATGCACGTCCGCTCAGCCCTGGAGGACGTGGCCGGCGTGCAGTCCGCCGAGGTGGACCTCCTGAAGAAGACCGCGATGGTGTCCGGAGAGGCGCTGGACGAGGGCGCCCTGCGCGCGGCCGTGGCGGACGCGGGCTACCGCGTGGTGTCCATCATGCCGTGACACGGCGCGGCGTTCAGCCGCCGTGGTCCGGGCAGGCGGGCGCCCGCTGCGGCGCCGCGCCCGCGAACTTGCCGACTTCGGCGCGCGCGTAGGCCAAGCCCGCCAGCGTGCCGGGCCCGCCGATGCAGCCCCCGGGGCAGGCCATGCCCTCCACCAACTCGGGCGCGATCTTGCGCGCCTTGATCTCCGAGAGCATGGTGCGGCAGTTGCGCAGGGTGTCGGCCTTGGCCACCGCCACGTCGGTCCTGCCGCGCCGTTCACGCGCGGTTTCGGCGATCGCGCCGGCCACGCCGCCGGCCATCGCGTAGCCCCGCCCCAGGCCGCTCGCCTCAGCCGGAAAATCCTCTTCTTTCAGGGATGCCAGATCGATGTCCTTCGCCACGAAAATAGCCGCCAGTTCCTCGAAAGTGAGGACATGGTCCACGTAGGGGGCAAGGTCGGGTTCAAGGGCTTCGGCCTTCTTGGCGATGCAGGGGCCGATGAAGACCACCCGCGCCCCGGGGTCGCGGTCCTTGATGAGCTTGGCGGTTTCGACCATCGGGGTGAAGCTTTCGGCGATGTGGCC
>CAYRXK010000046.1:17827-20022 GCA_964428265.1 uncultured Treponemataceae bacterium | reverse complement strand
TACGACCTGATCCTGATGGATTGCCTGATGCCCGGAATGGACGGATTCGCCGCCGCGCGCATGATCCGAGCTTCCGCGGAAGAAACGGGTACGCGCATCGTGGGCATGAGTTCCATGATCATGCAGGGAGAGTACGAGCGGGGTATGGAGGCTGGAATGGACGGGATGATCGCCAAGCCGATCACGGTTGCGGATCTCCTGGCCAGTGTGTCAAAGGTTGTGGGAGGCTGATCATGGCACCATTGGTTCGACGCCCCCTTCGCTACACCCAATCCAACGCCGCCCTCTGGATCATCGCCGTAAATATCGGGATGTTCGCCCTGGGCATGATCCTGCCGGGACTCAGGCCGTACCTCGCGCTGAATCCGCTGATGGTGCTCGGCGGGTATGTGTGGCAACCGCTCACGTACATGTTCGTGCACGCGGACCTCTCGCATCTTGCGTTGAACATGCTGGGATTGTTTTTCTTCGGAACGCAGGTGGAGCGGGGCATGGGATCCCGCGAGTTCACGCTCTATTACCTTCTCACCGGGTTCCTCGCGGGCCTTCTCTCGCTGGGGGTGTATATCGTCTCCGGGTCTTGGTACGTGATGCTGGTGGGAGCCTCGGGCGCATTGTTCTCGGTGATGCTGGCCTTCGCGGTCCTGCATCCGGACGCGATCATTTACCTTTGGGGCATCGTACCGGTGCGCGCCGCCCTCATGGTGGCGGGATATACGGCGATCGAAGTGGGTTCGCAGCTGTTTTCGGTGCGGAGTACCGTCGCGCACCTCACCCATCTGGCGGGCTTCCTGTTCGGATGGCTTTATATCGCGATCAGGTTCGGCGTAAATCCCTGGAAGCGGCTGTTCGGCAGGCGCTGACGGGTTTCAGGAGCCGAGCCGCGTTTCCTCCACCGCTTCGTGCATCCCTTCCAGTTCGGCCATGACATGGTCAACCATCGCCTGCTTCTTGTCATCCATGAACCGGTGCTCGTGCTTCATCTTCTGCACGAAATCGGCGGCATTGTGGATGGGGCCGACGGTATAGACGAGCTTGTCATGGTGCAGGGTGTCCTCGGTCATTTCGCCGCCGCGATTCAGGCGGAAGATGTTGCCGTTTATGGCGACCAGGCAGAAGTGCCCGAAGGATTTCAGGTACGAGGAAATTTCGCGGACGCCGCGCTTGGTTTCGGGCTGCCATGGGCGGAATCGGGTGCCGGCCGGGAAAACGAGGACGAGTTTGCCCTGTTTCTTGATCTCGGCGAGGGCGTGCATGGCGGCGCGATTGATGGCGTTGCCGCGCATGACTTCGGCGAGGATCTTGTTGGGATCCTTGAAATTGTTCTTGATGATTTCGAGCGAGCGGGAAGGGTAGATGATGATGCGCGAGTAGGCGTTGGCGAATGCCGAGACGAGGGGGTTGTCTTCGTTCAGCTTGATGCCGGCGATGGCTACCAGCGCATCGGCCACGCGGGATCCGACGCCTCCGGCCTTTCTGAGGAAGTAATGGAACGCGGGCAGATCGAAGTTGGAATAGTGTTCCATGAGGAGCAGGCAGGATTCTCCCGCTTCGGCCAGGCCGAGGAGGCGCTCGAGGTTTTCCATGCCCGAGATTCCGGAGCCGGGCAGAAGCTGTTCTTCGATTATCTTGTCTATGGCGGGGAGCATGGCGGACTGGCCCTGCTGGTAGACGTTGGCGTCGCTGACCGAGGAAGCTTTTGGCATGTGGCTGACCAGATTTTTGATGATCGCCCCGTAACGTTCCCTGATCGATTCCACGTCGACTCCTTGCGGCCGGGTTGGCGAACTCGATTCCACTATAGACAGACGAGCTCCCATTGTCAATTTGGGCGGCGGTTTTACGTGCGGGAACGTTTGACTTATGGCAGTCCGCATGGGATACTTCCCGAAAGGGTTTTCAAGCATGGATAAAGCGGTCGCGTTACGGAACGCGTTGCATCATGCCCGAGACACGGGTACGCCGGTGATCGGGGGGCATGTGTTCCTCACCGATCCGTCGCTCTCGGAGGCGATGGCCTGCTTCGGCTACCAATTCATCTGGATAGACGGCGAGCATGGCGCGTTCGACCGCGAACGGCTGCTCTCCCACATAGTCGCCGCGAACGCAGGCGGTGCCGCCGCCATCGTCAGGGTAACCACCAACGATCCCGCGCTCATCAAGCCGGTTCTCGAAATGGGGCCTGACGGCATCAT
>CAYRXK010000046.1:16148-17727 GCA_964428265.1 uncultured Treponemataceae bacterium | reverse complement strand
GATCGCGACTATGTCGCCGACTGGATCGGCAGGGGAATAGACTACATTTCCTGCGGCGACGAGCTGGCCTTCATGGCGGCCGGTTCGGCGTCGATCATCTCGTTCATCAAGGACCAGTTTTCACGCGGCATCGCCCGGCGGCCGGCGCAAGCCCGGCCGGACCGGTAAAATGTTATGGTTCTCAGGAGGAATGCAATGAAGAAAGCGCTGCTCACCATCCTCGTCCTGGCGGTCGCCGTTTCCGGCGCCTTCGCCCAGGCCAAGCCGACCGGAAAACCGGTCGAACTCGTGTACACGATGACCGCCGTGCCCACCGACGCCCACGCGGGCGCCATGCGGGTGTTCAAGGAAACGGTAGAAAGGCTGTCCGGCGGCAACATCAAGGTGCTCACCTACGATTCCGCCTCCCTGTTCAAGCAGGACCAGGAAGTCTCCGCGGTCAAGTCCGGCCAGGCCGACATCACCGCCACCGCGGCTCCCTGGCTGACCGACGCCTCGCCCTGGCTCTCCATGTTCACCGCGGGCTACATCTTCAAGAGCTACGACCACATGACCAAGGTCCTGAACGGCGACATCGGCAAGGCCGTGTTCGAGCGCGTGGCCAAGGAACAGGGCATCCGCCCGCTCGGCGCCCAGTACCTCGGCACCCGCCAGCTCAACATGGTGGCCGACAAGCAGATCAAGACTCCGGCCGACATGAAGGGCGTCAAGCTCCGCATGCCCAACTCCGATTCGTGGATCTTCCTGGGCAAGGCCCTCGGCGCCAATCCCACCGCGGTATCCTTCTCCGAGCTGTACATGGCCCTGCAGACCAAGACGGTCGACGGCCAGGACAACCCCCTTCCCACCAACAAGAACGCCAAGTTCTACGAAGTGACCAAGTCGATCACGATCACCAACCACGTGGTGGACAGCGTATGGCCGGCCATCAACGAGAAGAAGTGGCAATCGCTGACCGACCAACAGAAAGCCTGGGTGATGGAAGGCGTGAAGGCCGGTGCGAAGTATTGCGACAGCACCAACCTGAAGCTCGAATCCGAGCTGGTCGAATTCTTCAAGAATGCCGGCCTGAAGGTGTACTACGCCGACCTCGATGCATTCGCCGACCACGTCCTCGGGCAGTATCTCAATGCCCCCATCTCCAAGAGCTGGGACATGGACCTCTTCAACAGGGTCAAGGCCGCCGGCAAGTGATCGTCCGGTCGTGAATTCCGGCCCGGGCGCGCCTACCCAGTCGGGCAGGCCTGCCCGGGCCGATCGATTCAGGGCGTCCGAGCGGCGCCCCCATCCACCTGGAGAATCCCCCCGTGAAAAAGGCCCTTCTGTTCCTGCGCAACCTGTTCGACCTGTACATTCCCGCCGCCGCCTTCCTGATGCTGTTCGTCGCCTTCGTCCTGCAGGTGTTCTTCAGGTATGCGCTGAACAGCCCGCTGACCTGGACGAACGACATCATCGTGGTGGGCTTTGTCTGGACGGTCCTCTTCGGGGCCAGCTACACGATGCGCGCGCGCAAGCACGTGAAATTCACGATGCTCTACGACGCGCTCAAGCCCAGGCCGGCCGCGGCCGCGCGCCTGGC
>CAYRXK010000046.1:0-16048 GCA_964428265.1 uncultured Treponemataceae bacterium | reverse complement strand
TATTTCCTGGTGAAGGGCGGCGACCTGAGCCTGGTGGCCAACCAGGTGGTGAACACCTATTACACGAATTACGTCATCATCGCGGTGCCGCTGTTCATTTTCACCGCGAACGTGATGAATTCGGGCAAGGTCACCGAGATGATCTACGGCTTTTCGCACGCGCTCTTCGGGCATGTGCGCGGCGCGCTGGGCCACGTGAACGTGCTCGGTTCGCTGATTTTCTCGGGCATGACCGGGTCGGCCATCGCCGACGCGTCCGGCCTGGGCAAGATCGAAATCCAGTCGATGAAGGCGGCCGGTTTCGACGCGGGCTTTTCCTGCGCGATGAGCGCGGCTTCGGCGACGCTGGGGCCGATTTTCCCGCCGAGCATCCCCCTGGTCATCTACGCCATGCTTTCCAGCACCTCGGTGGGCGCGCTGTTCATGGGTGGCATGATTCCCGCCATCCTTCTGGCGATAGCCCTCATGATCTACGTCGCCATCATTTCGAAAATCAGGGACTATCCCCGCGGCGAATGGCTCGGATTCACCAAGGTATTCGCGCTGTTCCTGCAGGCGCTGCCTTCATTGCTCACCCCGGTGATCCTGCTGGGCGGCATCTACACCGGCGTCATGACGCCGACCGAGGCGGGCGCCGTCGCGGGGCTGTACGCCATCATCGTGTCGGTGCTCGCGTACCGCGCGCTCGGCTTCCAGGATTTCATCAAGCTGGTAAAGGCGACGGTGCAGGACGTAGGGGCCACCTCGATCATGATCGGCGCGGCCGCGATCATCTCCTACATCGTGGCGCGCGAGCAGATCGCGAACAGCCTCGGCGCCTGGATCATGGGCATTTCCACGGACAAGAACCTGTTCCTGCTGTTCGTGAACGTGGTCATCCTCGTGCTGGGCATGTTCATCGACACGTCGACCATCCAGCTGATATTCGTGCCGATCCTGATCCCCGTGGCGAAACTGATGGGAGTCGATTTGATTCACTTCGGACTGGTGGTCACCTTCAACATGATGCTGGGACTGTCGACGCCGCCCTTCGGCATGTTGCTCTTCATAACCTCGGCGGTATCCGGCACGCCCCTGAAGGCGGTGGTGAAGGAGATCATGTGGCCGATCGTGGCCATGCTGATCGTACTGGTGCTGATCACCTACGTGCCGGACATCGTGCTGTTCCTGCCGCGCGCCGCGGGGATGATGAAGTAGGGGCTCCTGATTCTTCTGATCGGGCGCATCGCCTAGACAAAGGCGACGCGCCCGTTTTTTTATCCTATAATGGCTCAGATGAAGAGCATCGCCATCGTTACCGAGAATTACGCTGATACTCTCGGCGTGTTTCTCAGAAAGAATCTCCTGCGCGTACTGGAAGGGTATGCCGAGGTGACATGCTACTACCTCGACAAATTTCCGGTGGAAGATAGGATCCGTCAGGATGCGGTACTGGTAATGACACGTGAGATGGGCGTGAACGTATCGAGTCGAACAAGCGATGCGAAAAAGATAGTCGCCGTGAGCCGGACCATCGGGAAAGGCGAACTTGACAAGCTCTTTTCGATACCGTCCGGGACTCGGGTCCTTGTAGTGAACGACAATGCCGAAACGACCCTCGAGATGGTTTCGCTGCTCCTCCATATCGGCATCGACCATCTGGATCTTGTACCATTCGATCCTGAACTTGACTACGATGACATCAAGATCGCCATCACACCGGGAGAGCGGCTTTTCGTCCCCAAGCATATCGCCAGCGTGATCGACACCGGGCACCGCTTCATCGACATATCAACCTTCGTGCTTCTGATTGAAATGCTGGGGATTTCAGGGCGTAAGGTAAACCAGCGTCTTCTTGACTATTCTGGAACCATTGTACCGCTGGAAACCGGCATCAACAGCCAGTATCGCCAGCTGTTTGTCCGCAATCTGGAAATGGATTCAATTCTCGGACTGACGCACGAGGGCATCGTCCTTCTTGACAACGATGGTCGGGTGCGCATGCACAGCAAGGCAGTCCAGGGGATGCTCGGTCTCGAGGGGGATATTGGAGGGAGCCTGTTTTCGGAGAAGATAGACCCGGGGTTGCATGATGAACTCGGCAGGGAACCGGTTTTCGATCGGCCCGTGCAGTACCGCGGGAAATCCCTGCTGGTAACCGCACGTCGGATGGAGCAGTTCGGTGAGCGATCGGGCACCTTCTACAATTTCCGCGATATAACCTACCTCAGCCGCCTTGAACGCCGCATCGACGAGCGGACCCGTGACAGCGGATTCGTCGCCCGATACTGCTTCGACGACATGATTACAGAATCTTCTTCCATGCAAGCCTGCATAGCCCTGGCTCGTCGATTCGCGGGCGCCGATTTCCCGGTGCTGATCCACGGCGAAAGCGGTACCGGCAAGGAGCTCCTGGCGCATTCCCTGCATTCTGCGTCAGCGCGTGCCCGTGGGCCCTTCGTCGCTTTCAATTGCGCTGCGATGCCTGAAAGCCTCATCGAGAGTGAGTTGTTCGGATACGAAGCCGGTTCCTTCACCGGTGCCTTGAAAAGCGGCAAACCGGGGCTGTTCGAGCAGGCAGACAAAGGTACGATCTTCCTGGATGAAATCGGTGACATGCCGGTATCGCTTCAGTCCCGCCTCTTGCGCGTCCTTCAGGAACGCGTGGTGATGCGCCTGGGCTCGAAACATCTCACCGCAGTGGATATCCGCGTGATTGCCGCGACCAATCAGGATCTCGAGGAACGCATGGCGCAGGGCTCCTTCAGGCCGGACCTCTATTACCGGCTGAATGTTCTGCCTCTTCCCGTTCCACCGCTGCGTGAACGGGTTCGCGACATCGTGCTGTTGCTGCAATCATTCCTGGCAACGGTCGGCAAGGGCAACCTGCACCTTGAACCCGAGACCGCCGCACTGCTGGAGCGTTACTCTTGGCCCGGCAATATAAGGGAACTGTGGAACGTCGCCTCGTATGTTTCAGTGCTCTCAACCGATTCGATCACCGTGGATGATCTCCCGCGCTACCTGCGGGATCGCGTTCAATCGGCCGAAGGGGCTGCGATCATCATTCCTAATTGCCGCGATCCCGCTGATACCGGGATCGCGGATTTCGGCGCAATCCAGGCTGCATTGGAAAAAGCGGGGGAGTTGGATACCGCGGTATTCGTCCTGAGCTTGCTCCCGGCGCCGGGAATCTCTACGGGGGCTGCGGGAGCGGGCAGGAACAATCTTGTCATCCGGCTCGCCAAGGAAGGCATCCAGGTATCTTCGGGAAGGATGCGCCGTATCCTGAGCCTTCTGGCTCGTGAAGGATTGACGATCGCCCCATCGGGGCGCGGAGGATCCCGCGTTTCCGTGAGAGGCGGAAAGTTTCTCCGTTGGTATAAAAATGGGCTGCCCAAATAGGCCTATTTTCTGGAATGGGTATTGCCGTTCCGATTTTCTCGAACGATCCAGGATACGCCCACCAGATAGCGTACCAGCTGCCCATTATTGGGATTATACTACATTTGTATCCATAGTAATGAGTTGGCTTTGGATCGAGCGCCTTGGCGTCGAAGCCCGACTTTCGAAACTGAAGATGGCATGCTTCCTGCGTAGCCTTTTGCATGCAGAGCGACAGTGAGAAAAAACGCCCGGCGCGCCCCATCATCGGCATCAGTACCTCCATCTATATCAAGGAAAGCCCCCCACTCCTGGGCATTGAACGCACCTATGTGAATCATGATTACATCCTGGCGATCGAAGCTGCGGGTGGCGTCCCCCTGCTTCTGCCCGCCGTGGAACATGACGAATCGATCCTTCGACAAGTAGAATCCGTGGACGCGCTACTGCTCACGGGCGGCTATGACCCCAATCCGCTTTTGTACGGTGAAAATCCCAACCGCAGAATCGATTTCATCTTTCCTGAACTCGATGAACATCAGGTGCGCGCCGTCCGCGCCGCCGAAGCTGCAGGCAAGCCTGTCTTCGGCATCTGCCGCGGGCTGCAGATAATCAATGTTGCATTTGGTGGCACCCTGTACCAGGATCTTTCCCTGATCCCCAATTCCTACATCCAGCATCAGCAGAAAAGCCGAAAGCATTCGGCAGGGCATCAGGTCCGGGTAGTGGAAGGATCGCGGCTAGCGGGCATCCTCGGCGAAACCGAAATCGTCACGAATAGCTTCCATCACTTGGCCATCAAGGATGTCGCGGAAGGATTCGTGCCGAATGCCTTTGCGCCCGATGGCGTCATCGAGGGTATCGAACGGTCCGATGGGGCTCCGGTCATCGCCGTCCAATGGCACCCCGAGATGATGTTCGAAAAACATCCGAAAATGATGACGCTTTTCCTGAAGTTCGTGGATGCCGCGCGCCAGGCGGCGGCTGAGCGCGGATGAAATCTTGGCATCGCTCCGGCGCCGCGGAATACGGCGCAAGGTTCGAGGATGAGACGATTACAGGAGGTTTTCGCATGAGCAAGAATCGGAATTCGGCGCGATCCTGGCGGATCGGCATCACGGCCCTGTGCATGCTGGCGCTCTTGGGCGGCGCAGCCTTCGCGGGACCGAAAAATGATTCCCTGATCATCGCCACCCAGAGCGAACCGCCTTCGCTTACCACCAACGAGCATGACTCTCTTACCGGCGTCTACATGAATATCCTCACCTATAACGGGCTCATGCGGATCGACCAGGGCACCCTGAAGGTGATTCCCGACCTTGCCGAAAGCTACACCGTAGAGAAGACGGTCGACTGGATCTTCAAGCTGAAGAAAGGCGTGAAGTTCCACAATGGGTCCGAACTCAAAGCCGCCGACGTGGTCGCCTCGATCGCGTATGCCAAGACTTTCCCGGGCAGCGCTTCCTACACCGGCAAGATGAAGGCCGTTGCCGCGGTGGACGATTACACCGTAAAAATCACCACCGACGGTCCGTACGCCGGGCTCCTTTACGATCTTGGGTACCACTATAATTTCATCGTTCCCAAGGCCCTCATCGATTCCAAAAACAATTTCAATACGAATCCGGTCGGCACCGGTCCGTACAAATTCGTGAAATGGTCGCGAGGCGATTCCATCGAGTTCACCAGGAACGACCAGTATTTCGACAAGTCCGCCATGCCTTCGGTCAAATCCCTGGTCTGGAGATTCATCCCGGAGGGAACTTCCAGAACCATCGCGCTCCAGGCAGGTGAAGTGGATTTCGTGTACGAAGTCGAAACCACGGACGTGAAGCGCCTGAAAGCCGACAAGGCGGTCAAGGTCGCCGAAGTCGCGGGCGTGGAGAACTGGTTCCTCAAGCTCAATGTGGATCTCAAGCCTTTCGACGACGTGAACCTCAGGAAGGCCATCAATGCCGCGATCGATCGCGATGCCATCATCGAAGCTGCGTTGAACGGCTTTGGCAAGAAGAGCATCTCCTGTGTTCCGATGGGATATGCGGAGTCCACCAATGAAAAGGCCGAGGGCTATGACATCGAGAAGGCGAAGGCGTATCTGAAAGCATGGGGCGGCAATCCCGCTTCCGTGTCGTTGCCGATCATCTGCTCCAACGATACGAAGGTGCGAATCGCGACCATCATCCAGGCGAATCTCGCGGATATCGGCATCAAGGTGGATATCGTTTCGATGGACTTCGCGACATACCTGGACAAGATGAACAAGGGACAGTATTCAAGCGCGATCCAGTCCTGGTCGCCGTCGAACGCGCTTACCTATCTGCAGCGCTACCACTCGAGGCGAAGGTCCGGCAATCCCGGAAGCCTCAACAGCCCGGCGGTGGACAAGCTGGTCGAGCAGGCCGAATCGACCGTGGACGCGAAGGCGCGCACCGCCCTGCTGCAGGACATCATCGAGTCGGTGAACGGCCTGGTGCCGCAGCCGTCGCTGTACCAGACCCTTATCTTCAGGGCGTATAACGCGAAACTCGAGGGCGTCGTCCCGAGCGCCACCGGATACGTCGACTTCCACAGGACTTCCTGGGCCAAGTGAAGCGGCCCCGCGCCGCAAGACGGATCGCATGACGCGTCATGCGATCCGTCTTGAATGTCGCGGGCGCATTTCCCGGAGATGCTATGCTGAGGTATGTGTTCAAGCGGGTGCTGGCGCTTTTGCCGGTGATCATCGGCGTAACGTTCATAGTGTTCGCGATCCTGAGGCTTGCGCCGGGCGACCCGGTCAAGATCATCCTCGGCGACCAGGTGTCACCGGAGCAGGTCGAACAAGTCAGGCGGGAAATGGGGCTTGACCGGCCATTCCTCGTGCAGTACGGCGCGTACATGCTCGATCTGGTCCGCGGGAATCTCGGTCTGTCCTACGCTACCCGGCAACCGGTGTCGCTCGAGGTTTTTTCGAGGTTTCCGTACACGCTGAAGCTTTCGCTCATAGCGACGATCGTATCGATCCTTCTGGCCATACCTTTGGGGATAGTGGCCGCGGTCCGGCAGAATACTTTTGTCGACAGCGCCAGCATGATCGTGGCGCTCATCGGCGTTTCCATGCCGATGTTCTGGCTGGCGCTGCTTCTCATACTGCTCTTTTCGCTCAAGCTGGGCTGGTTTCCCGTCTCTGGCGCGAACAGCTGGAAAAGCTACGTGCTGCCCGCATTCGCGCTCGGATTCATGAACATGGCTTCGACGGCCCGAACCACGCGATCATCGATGCTTGAAACCATCCGCCAGGATTATATCCGTACCGCGCGCAGCAAGGGCGTGCCCAGGAAAATCGTCATCCGGAAGCATGCGTTCAAGAATGCCCTGATCCCGACGATCACCGTAGTCGGACTCCAGATCGGCAACCTGCTCGGCGGAGCGGTGCTCGCCGAAACGGTATTTTCGTGGCCCGGCATCGGCAGGTTGATGGTTCAGGCCATCGCCGCACGCGATACGCCCATGGTACTTGGCTGCACGATCGTTTTCACCATTGCGTTCTCGGTGGTTAATCTCGTGGTGGACCTGCTGTACGGATTCGTGGATCCGCGCATCAAATCCATGTATTCATGAAGGGAACGACATGACAGACGCAATCAAACACAAGAAGCGCACGAGCTGGTTCGCCGAAACCTGGCGCAGACTCGCCCGCAACCGTGCGGCCATGGTAGGACTGGCCATTCTCGCGGTCATATGTCTCGTCGCGCTCTTCGCCGACGTCCTGTACCCCTATCAGCAAACCGCGGTAAAGCAGAATATCCGTGTCCGGCTGCAATGGCCTTCAGCGGCGCACCCGTTCGGAACCGACGAGTTCGGAAGGGACCTGCTCGCTCGCGTGGTGCACGGCACCAGGGTGTCGCTTTTCATAAGCGTGATCGCCGTGCTGTTCAGCCTGGCGGCCGGGGGCATTCTCGGCGCGGTCGCGGGGTATTACGGCAAGCGGCTGGACAATGTGATCATGCGCCTGATGGACATGGTGCTCGCCATGCCGATGATCCTTTTCGCGATGGTCATCGTGGCTGCGCTCGGCCCGAGCACCATAAACCTGGTGGTGTCGCTGGCGATTTCGCAGATACCGACTTTCGCACGCATCGTGCGCGGATCGGTGCTCACGGTCAAGGATTCGGAATTCATCGAGGCTGCGCGCGCGATCGGCGAAAAGGATTTTTCCATTATCGTGAACCACATCCTGCCGAACTGCATGGCGCCGATCATCGTGCAGACGACCTTGCGGATCGCCGCGACCATCACTTCCGCCGCGGCGTTGAGCTTCCTCGGACTGGGCGTCCAGCCGCCTGCTCCGGAATGGGGGGCGTTGCTTTCGAGCGGACGCACCTATATCCGGGATTCAAGCTACCTCACGATGTTTCCGGGGCTTGCGATCATGGTGACGATCCTCGCCCTGAACCTGCTGGGTGACGGCCTGCGCGACGCGCTGGATCCGAGGTTGCGATGATGGGCGGTGCCATGAGCGAATACGCGATTGAAATCGAGAATCTGAGCGTCGAGTACCGCACGGAATCAGGTACGGTGCATGCGCTCAACGGCCTTGACCTCGCGATCGGCAAGGGCAGAACCCTGGGGCTCGTGGGTGAGACCGGCGCGGGGAAAACCACCGCCGGGCTTGCGATACAGCGGCTCGTGCCCGACCCTCCGGGCGTCATCACCGGCGGA
Organism: uncultured Treponemataceae bacterium; assembly: GCA_964428265.1. Classification (GTDB taxonomy): domain Bacteria; phylum Spirochaetota; class Spirochaetia; order Treponematales; family Rectinemataceae; genus CAYRXK01. Next base: position 7,984 of record CAYRXK010000046.1, on the reverse strand, counting down.
ACCATCCTTCTGGACGGGGAAGACGTGATGGCAAAATCCGAGCGGGAGATGGAGCGGATTCGTGGCGCCAAGGTATCCATGATATTCCAGGATCCAATGACGTCCCTTAATCCGGTGATGCGGGTGCAGGATCAGATCGCCGAGAGCGTGATGATCCACCAGAACCTTTCGGCGAAGGATGCGGTGCGCAAGGCCGATGAAATGCTTGAACTGGTGGGTATTCCCGGATCCCGCGGGATGGAGTATCCCCACCAGTTTTCCGGCGGCATGAAGCAGCGAGTCGTGATCGCGATCGCGCTTGCCTGCAATCCGCTCCTGCTGATAGCCGACGAGCCCACCACCGCATTGGACGTTACGATCCAGGCGCAGGTGCTGGAAATGATGAAAGGCCTCAGGGCCAAATACAGTACTTCGATGCTCATGATCACGCACGATCTGGGGATCGTCGCAGAAATATGCGATTCGGTATCCGTGATCTACGCGGGCAAGGTTGTCGAGCACGGATCCCTCGAGGACGTGTTCGAGCGCACGTCGCATCCTTACACCAGGGGCCTCTTTGGTTCGCTGCCGAACATGGATGACCGGACAGCGAAGCTCAAGCCCATCAGGGGGCTCATGCCGGATCCGACGGCGCTGCCCGCGGGGTGCGCGTTCTGCCCGCGCTGCGCCGATGCGCTGCCCCGCTGCGTGGAGACCCCGGGGCCGAAAGTGTACGTGGGTGAAGGGCATTATGTCCGCTGCCATCTTTTCGGTGCGGGAACGGAGGGAAAGAAATGAGTTCGCCCAACGCATCCCTCCTGCGCGTGGAAGGTCTGAGAAAGTACTTCGCGACCAAGCGCGGCATGCTGCATGCGGTCGACGATGTGAGTTTCTCCATCGATCAGGGAAAGACGCTTGGTGTCGTCGGCGAGTCGGGCTGCGGCAAGAGCACGACCGGCCGCGTCATCCTGCGCCTCATCGAACCGACCGCCGGGAAGGTGATTTTCGACGGCCAGGACATCACCGCGCTCGGCCCAGAAGAGATGCGCCGCCGCCGCAGGGACATGCAGATCATTTTCCAGGACCCCTTTTCGTCGCTGGATCCGCGAAAGACCGTCGGTGACATCATCGGCGAACCGCTGAAGGTAAGCGGCATGATCAAGGATCGCAGGGAGCGCCAGGAAAAAATTTATTCCCTGATGGAGACAGTGGGCATTGCCGACAGGCTCGTGAATTCGTATCCGCACGAACTGGACGGAGGACGGCGCCAGCGCGTGGGAATCGCGCGCGCCCTTTCGCTGAATCCCCGCTTCATCGTGTGCGACGAGCCGGTTTCGGCGCTGGACGTGTCGATACAGGCGCAGATCCTCAACCTCATGGAAGACCTGCAGGAAAAGCTCGGGCTTACCTACATGTTCATCACGCACGATCTCTCGGTGGTCTACCATTTTTCCGACGATATCGCCGTCATGTACCTGGGAAAGATCGTGGAGAAGGCGGCAGCGGACGAATTGTTCGCCAAACCCCTGCATCCGTACACGAAGGCGCTGCTTTCCGCCATTCCGATGCCGTCGCTCAAGAGGCATCGGGAGCGCATCATACTCAAGGGCGAGATAACCTCGCCGATAGAACCGAAGCGTGCCTGCCGCTTCGCGAACCGCTGCCCCTACGCGACCGACGCGTGCAGGAGGGATGAGCCCGAACTCCGGGAAGTCGGACCGGGGCATTCGGTGGCCTGCGTGCTGGTCCGCTGAAGCCAGCAAGGAGGGATCACTCATGTACGGGATCGATGAAATAGCCCTGCAGAACCGGCATGATTCGTGGGCCCTGCTGTATGGGTTCATGGCGAGAGGTGTCGCATCGACCTGCGGCAGGGCGGGGGAGGGTGCGGTCCGCGAAGCAGTGCGCCGGATCGGGCGCGCCGAAGGCGAACGGACGCTCGCGGCGGTGCTCGCCGCGGGAAGCGGAAACGGAGCAAGCCTTTCCGCTGCGTTCACGGGACCGCTGCGGCGCGATCCGGATCCCCGTTTCCGCGTTCTGGTACTGGCGGACGATCCTGAACGGGCCCTCTGGGAAGTGCACACCTGCCCATACTCCGACATGTGGAAACGTTTCGGTTTTCACGCTGAAGGCCTGTGGTACTGCGAAGAATACCGGCATGCCGCAGTCGCCGTTTACACAGGGGGAAAGGGTCAGACGAACCTCTCCAAGTGCCTTTGCTCTGGGCGCGACAATCATTGCAGGTTTTCCGTGTATTTCCGCCGCGCCAACATCTCAGCGGAAGACCGGGCGGCGCGGTTCGCCGCGGCGGCGCCGAAGCCGGCCTGGGACGAAGACGACATCCTCCGGGGGCGCTGGACGCTCACCTGGCGCTCGCTCGCGGATGCCGCAGGCGAGAGCCTCGGCAGCGAGGGCGTCTGCGGGATCGCGGCCGGGCTGCGGGCCTGCGCGGATGCGCTGGCGCGCGAAACGCGGCTACATGCGGACGCGACGGGAGCCGTACCGGATCTGGAATTCATCAGATCGAATGTCGCGTTGGGCGACGAGGAAGACGCCGTTTATTCGGCGAATTTCAGGGAACCGTTCTTTGCCGCGCTCGGCCTTCCGGACCGGGCATGAGGATGGGTGCGATGTACACGGCGGAGCAGCGCAGGATCATGAATCTAGCGGATGGGTATACCCTGATGTATGCCTTTCTCGTGCGCGGACTCATCGATGGATGCGGCATCGAAGGAGAGGCGGCGGCACGCGAGGGAACGCGCCGGTACGGCAGGGACCGCGGTGAAAAGAGCCGGAACCGCCACATTGCGATGGGCGCCAAGGTCAATATGGCAAACCTGTTCACCCTGACGCCGGACCTGCCCCCGGATCCTCGATTCCGCAGGGAACGCCAGGAACTCAATCCCCAGGAACGCGTTTCCCACACACTGGTGTGCCCGATGGCGGACCTCTGGATCGCCCGCGGGGAAATGGCTGTCGGGCGCATCTACTGCGAGGAATTCCATTTCGCCTGCTACAACACGTACGGATTCGGCCATACCCAGGTGAACCTGGCGAAAACCCTCACGCAAGAGGGCGATAACTACTGTTCGTTCAACGTGATTCTGCGTCCCGAAAACCTCCCCGCCGATCTGAGGCCCGTCTGCTTTTCCGACTACGATCCGTCATGGACCGCACCCGACCTCTCCGGCATCCGCAAACCCGAGGCGAAAACGGGTTTCAACTCTCTCTGGATCCGCCTATATTTTCATCTGCTCGCCGCAGCGGACGATATGCTCGGCAATGCTGGGCGCGAGGCGATCGGTACCGCGCTGGAAAAGCTGGCGGCGGATGAGGCGCCCACGCTGCGCCGGAAGGCAGCGGCCGAAGAACTTCCGTTCGATTCCGCATTCGTGGAAGCGAATTATCCCCTTTCGCTCGATCCCGGCGCCGATCCGCACTGGATCGAATATTCCGATCATGGAGCGCTGGATATGCTGAAGGAAAGGTTCTGCGCGCCTTTCATCGCGGCCGCTGGGTTGGCAGGCCATGCCTGATCGCGACGGATTCGATATCCTGATTTCGGGCGGCACGCTGGTCGACGGAACAGGCAAGCCTTCGCGAAAGGGCGACCTGGGAATTACCGGCGGCAGGATCGTCGCGATGGGTGATCTCTCCGGTCGAGCTGCCGCGGAACGAGTGGACGCCGCCGGTAAAGTCGTCTGTCCCGGATTCATCGACGCCCATTGCCATACCGACACACTGGCCGCCCGTTTTCCGGGAGCCGAGGGCAAGATCCTTCAGGGTGTAACCACCGACGTGTGCGGACTCTGCGGCGGAAGCGAAGCGCCGATCGGAAGCGGCCATCTTGAGGTGCGCCGCAGGAAGGCGCGCGATGCGGGATACGACGCCGAACCCGTCGGATTCGCCGAATATCGCGATATGATGAATACGGGCGGAATCAGCACGAACATGGCGCTGTTCGTCGGCAACGCGAACCTGTGGATCCATGCCATCGGTTACGAGCGGCGTCAAGCTTCATCGCGCGAAATGGATACGATGCGCGGCATGCTGCGCGAATCGCTCGAGGCCGGCGCCTTCGGGCTCTCCACCGGACTTACCTACGTGCCGAGCGGATTCGCCGATACCGAAGAACTGGTCGACCTGTGCCGGACAGTGGCGCCGTTCGGTGGTGTCTACAATTCGCACATGCGGAACGAAGGCGACAGGGTGGTCGAATCGGTTGCCGAGACGATCGGGATCGCGGAAAAGAGCGGCTGCGCGGGGCATGTCTCGCATCTGAAATGCGCCGGTTTCAGGAACCATGGCAAGGCCGGCGCCTGTCTCGAATTGATCGATGACGCGAACAGTCGCGGGGTCCAGATGACCTTCGATGTGTATCCCTATACCGCAGGATCCATCAACCTGTCGGCGGTGCTGCCCCCCTGGGTCCTGAGCGCCGATTACGGCGATGATTTTTCGCTGTTGAAAGAACGGGCTTCCCTTGAACGGATACGCGCCGACCTTGAACGCGACGACTGGGAAAACATCGTCCTGCAGTGCGGATACTCGTCGATCTACATCGGGGATGCCGCGGGGCGCACCGAGTATGAAGGCCGGAGCCTCGAGGAAATCGCGCTCGGGCTGGGAATCGGCGGATTCGAGGCGCTGATACGCGTCGCGCTGGAAAGCCGGGGCGCCGCCACCATCGTGTACCACGCGATGCATGAACGCGACCTCGTCGAGTTCATGTCGCACCCCCTTTGTTCTATAGGGACCGATGCCTACGCCCGGCACTACACGGGGCCTTCCGCGGCAGGAAAACCGCATCCACGCAATTACGGCGCCTTTCCGCGGTATTTCAGGCAGTTCGTGCTGGACCGGCCGCTGTTCGGCATCGAGGAAGCGGTCAGGAAAATCACTTCGCTTCCCGCGCAGACATTCGGCATGAAGGGAAGGGGCCTGCTGCGGGAGGGCGCCGTCGCGGACGTGACGGTGTTCGACCCGGCGACGATACGCGAAAACGGAAGTTATGCGATTCCCAATGCAAGGCCGGCGGGAATCGAAGAGGTCATCGTGGGTGGGCGAAGGGCCGTGGCGGCGGGGAAATTCGCGGATCTCCGCGCGGGCAGGGTGATCAGGCGCGTTTGAGCGCGCTCGCGAGCCGATCGAGCGCCGCCATCAACGCGGCAGTCGGGCAGGCCAGATTCATGCGTTGATATCCCTCGCCCTCGGGGCCGAACATGGCTCCGTCATCGAGGAATACCTCGGCCTCATCCACCAGGACGTGCCGCAGTCTCTCCCGATCCATGCCCAGGCCGGAAAAATCCATCCATTGCAGGTACGTGCCTTCCAGGTCGAACGGAACGATTCCGGGAAGCCGATCCGCCATGAATTCACGCAAGGCAGCGTGGTTGCGCCGGATTACCCGCAGCAATTCTTCGAGCCATGCCTCGCCATGGTTATAGGCGATTTCGCTCGCCTTATAGCCGAGCAGGTTGAGCGAATGGAATCCGTTCCTGTTTCCCTGTTCGATGAAACGCGCGCGCAATCGGGCATCCGGTATGATGATATGCGATGTTTTAAGTCCCGCGAGATTGAAGGTTTTTGACGGAGCGGCGCACACGACTGACCGGGACGCGACTTCGGGGGACAGGTTTGCGAACACCGTGTGGCGATGGCCGGGCATGGTCAGGTCGAAGTGGATTTCGTCGGAAATCGCGATGACATCATGCCGCAGGCAAATTTCCGCCACATGTTCGAGTTCTGTTCGTGTCCAGACCCGGGCTGCGGGATTATGGGGGCTGCAGAACAGGAGGGCGGTCACCTTCGGGTCGGCCGCCCTCTCTTCCAGGTCGTCGAAATCGATCTCGTACCGCGTGCCTCGGCGAACTAGCTGATTGCGCACGACGATGCGATCATTCCTCCGGATGGCGTCATAGAATGGATAATAGACCGGTGTCTGCAGGATCACGCCCTCGCCGGGCCGGGTGAACGCCTGGATGGCCCGGTAGACTCCGTCGACTACGCCCGGAGAACCGCAGATCCAGTCCGGATCGATTTCCCAGCCATGGCGGCGCCGCATCCATCCGACGACCGAAGCGAGGAATGGTTCAAATGCAGGATCGGGGTATCCGAGCAATGTCGCATCCAGGTATTCCTTCAAGCCTTCGATGATCTCGGGGGCATTCCTGAATTCCATATCGGCGACGGAGAGCGGAATGATGCCGGTGCCGACATTCGGTTTGACTCTGCGCATTCCGCCCCATTTGGAGGAAGATTGATTAGTCCGCGGAACTATGGTTTCGAAGTCGTATCGCATGGCAGCACCTGTACGACACTATATCCTGAAGCTACTGAGCGCGCATGCCCCGCGGCGCTGGCACGCGGGGCATGCTGAATGTAGTGGAAGCCTGAATGGCTACCGCAGAACCTTGAACCTTTCCTCGAGCGGGGAGAACTGCTTGTCGCCGGCGGGGGCAAGGATTTCGCCGAAGGGCATCTGGGCGGAGAGTTTCCAGTGCGCGGGCACGCCGAGATTGTCGCGGACCCAGGAATCGACCAGCGGGTGGTAGTGCTGCAGCGAGGCGCCCACGTTCTCCTGCGCCAGGGCGGTCCAGACGGCGAATTGCAGCATGCCGGCCGAGTTGTCGGACCAGACGGGGAAATAATCCTTGTAGGTGGCGAACTGGGCCTGCAGGCCTTCGACTATGCGCTGATCCTCGAAGAAGAGGATGGTGCCGTGGGCGCCCCTGAATCCTTCGATGCGCGCTTCGGTCTGGGGAAACGCGTCGGCGGGCACGATGCCGCGCAGGATTTCCTTGGTGGCGTTCCAGAAGGAGTCGTGGCGGTCGCCGAGCAGCAGGACGACGCGGGCGGTTTGGCTGTTGAACGCCGACGGAACATGCAGGATACTCTCGCGGAGGATTTCCTCGACACGGGCATCGGAGACGGGAAGACCCTTGCCGAGTGCGTATACGCTGCGGCGGGCTTTGAGGGATTCAAGGAACGTTGTGGACATGATGACCTCCTGATGTTCCTCAATATACGAATGCGTGCAATCGATAGTCAAATGGTTGTTTGATTGTTTGACGAATTCCGAAGATAGTACTATGCTTGGCTCATGGAACTGATGCTTCGCGCGAAAATGCATGCAGCCTTGTCGGATCCGCTCCGCCTTAGGATGATCGAGGCTATCGGCAGGCATGATCGCATCTGCGGGAAGGAGTTGGCAGAATCGCTCGGTGCGAGTGTCGCTTTGGTCAGCCATCATGCGAAGGTCCTGGAAGACGCCGGCCTGATCGTCCGGCACCGGGAGGGACAGTTTATCCGGTTTTCACTCGACCTGGATGCGCTCGGGCAGCTTGGGGCTGCCTGGTCGACCCGGGAGGTATGACGAATCCGAAGGAGCGCCATATATGAATGGAAATGATGATCTCGAATCGCTCCGGAGCCGCATCGCCGCGCTGGAATCGGAGAACCGCCGGCTCCTGGACGAAAAGGCGCAGATGGCGTCCACGGATTTCGCCTGGGCGGGCAATCTTGGGCACTGGTACTTCAACCTCATTACCAAGACCGTGACGTTCAATCCCCTGAAGGCGGCGGCCCTGGGCTATTCGATGGACGAGCTGCCTGCCCAGGTGCCGTATCAGTTCTTTACCGACAAGGTGCATCCGGACGATTTCGGGCCTACCATGGACTCGATGCGCGCCCACATGTACGGTAAGGCGCCCGCCTACGAGGCTGAATATCGCATCCGTACGCGCGATGGGGCATGGAAATGGTTCTACGATCGAGGGGTGACCACGGAATGGACGCCCGGGGGCGCGCCTTCGCTGATCGCCGGCATCGTGTTCGACATCACCCGGCAGAAAGAATTCGAGGAACACCTGCGGGTCGCCAAGGAACAGCTCGAGTCGGCCAACGCCGAGCTGGTGAGGCACCGGGACCACCTCGAAGAGCTGGTGCACCGCCGCACCCTGGAACTGGCGCAGGCCCGCGACGCTGCCGAAAGCGCCAACAGGGC
>CAYRXK010000045.1:11021-21061 GCA_964428265.1 uncultured Treponemataceae bacterium | reverse complement strand
GCTCGACAAGGGCGCCAATCACCGCTTCACGAAGGCATCCGTCGATGCCGTGCTCGACGCGCTCTCGCCCGGCGATCTCGTGGTGCTGCAGAACGAAATCAATCTTCTTGCCTATATAATGGAAGAATCCGGAAAGCGAGGCATCCGCACGGCCTTCAATCCCTCACCCTACGATGCCTCGATTGCGGACCTGCCCCTCGAAGGGCTGGATTTCCTGGTCCTGAACGAGGTGGAAGGGGAGGGCCTCTCGGGCGAACGCGATCCTGAAAGGATCCTCGCGGCGCTCGGAAAGCGCTGCCCGGAGACGACGGTGGTGCTTACCCTCGGCGCCGCCGGGGCGATGTGCAGCCGCAGAGGCGAGACAGTGCGCGTGGCCGGGCGCCGCGTGAAGGCAGTGGACACCACGGCAGCCGGGGACACCTTCATGGGATTTTTCCTTGCAGGCATCGTGGGCGGATTGCCGCTGCAGAAAGCGCTCGAACGCGCGAACATCGCGGCGTCGATTTCCGTTACCAGGCCAGGCGCGGCCATCTCGATTCCTTCCGTTGAAGAGGTTGACTCCGTCGCCTCCGGGAACTGAGCGCGGACGCCGCATTTTTTCATGCGGCGATTGTCAATGTCGGGAAGAAGGCGTATACTCCGTAGTGCCTCTCTGAAATGTTCGGAGGCCGGATCCCAGCCGCAACCCCCCAACCCCCGCGGCAACCCAACCCCCGGTCTTCGACGTTGCAGAGGGGTTTTTTTATTGCTGCCCCTGGGCGGGATCGGAAGGGGGCGTGGGCGAAGCGGCAGATGACGTGGCATCGGCGCCCGTCGACACTGCGGCGACAGCGGCGCTCTCCGCGGTCAGCTTCTTCTTTTCCTTCTCGAGAACCTTCACCTTCCTTTTAAGGCCGTGCGCCACCAGCTTCCGCTTGAATATCGACGGCACCATCACGAGAAGCCCGAGGAAGAGGCCGATCGCGAGGGCGAGAATGAGGAGTACCGAGAGCGGGCCCTCCTGCGACCAGGAGAAGAAGGTTATGGTGACGATCTGGCTGTTCTGGGCGGCGAAGATGGCAGCCAGGATGACGACGAGAACGACAAGGATAATGTAGGCAGTCCGCATATCCGAAGTATAGCATACGATCGGCGTTCCAGGTGCGTCGGGCAATTTAGATAAAATAATAGCGATACTTGGTGCTTGACACCCCAGTTTCCCCGTGCAACAATTCATGAACATAAGTTTCACATAGATGCAGGCAAGGAGACTCACTCCCCAATGATTCTGGGCACGATCAGGGCAAGCCTTCCCACGATGGCACCCAATTTCAGAAAGATCGCCTCATACATCCTCGATCACGAGCAGTCTGTCGCCTTTGCCTCGATCTACACCGTCAGCGAAGCCATCGGCGTGAGCAACGCATCCCTCGTCCGCTTTGCCAAAAGCCTCGGGCTCGAAGGCTACCAGTCGCTCAAACACGAAGTCCAGGAGGAAATGCGGCACCGCCTTTCCCCCTACGAGAAGATCGCCCTGCGCGAACTGGACACCATGCCCGAGGAAAAGCGCCTGCAGCGGCTGTTCCAGAACGAAATCGCGAACCTCCACAACACCTTCGAAAGCATGCGGATCGAAGACCTCAAGATCATGAGCGACAACATCCGCAAGGCGAGAAGAATCTTCGTGTCCGGCTTCGGGCTCACCGCCAACATCGCCCGCATTTTCGAATACAGCCTCATGAGTTCCATACCCTCGGACGTCGCCGTCATCACCGGCTCGGTGTCCGATTACGCGCCGAGGCTCAAGACTTTCACGTCCGAAGACACGATGTTCATCATGACCTTCCCGCCTTATTCGAACGAAGTGCGCCACGTGGCCAAGGTGGCGAAGGAGCGGGGCGGGAGCCTCAACCTCTTCACCGATTCGGCATCCTGCCCCATCTATGCGATGTCCGACGCCGTGATACGCTGCGACACGAACTCCCTTCTGCTGTCGAACTCCTATGTAGGACTCGTGTCGTCGCTCAACATCATCATCCATGAGCTCTTCCTGAGCCTCAAGGACGAACCCATCGAAGTGCGAAGCCACACCATCGCCATGCAGGCGGACGGCTACGACACCATCCTGCGCGCGGAGAGGGGAAAATGAAGCTTTTCATTTCCGTGGACATGGAAGGAGTGCACGGCACCACCTCCTGGAGCGACCTCGAAGGCCCTTCCCATGCCGCCAACTACGAACGCGCCTGGCTGGAGCTTTCCTGGCTCATCCGGGGCATCCGCGCTTCGTCCCGCAACGCCGACATCGAAGAAATCTGCATCTGCGACTCCCACGCACGCGGCGAGGGCATCCCCTTCCGCAGCTTCGGGGATCCGCGCGTCACGATGGTGCGCGGCTATCCGCGCCGATTCTACATGCTCGAAGGCCTGGACGAGAGCTTTGCAGGCCTCTTTCTTGCCGGCTACCACGCCTCCATCGGCGTGAAGAACGGCATGATGGACCACTCCTATTCGGCCTCCTGCATTTACAGGGTGCGCCTCAACGGCGAGGAATCCGGCGAAACCGAGATCAACGCGCGGCTTGCGGGCTTTTACGGCGTGCCGGTCTGCATGGTCTCCGGCGACGACGTGCTGGAACGTGAACTTGCAGGCTTCTTCGAGCCCGCCCCGCCTTACGTGCGGACCAAGGAAGGCATCGGCCGCTTCGCCGGCAAGATGTACTTCGCGGACAGGCTCGAGGCTGCCTTCGAAAAGGCGGGGCGGGAGGCCGTGGAGCGCCTGGGCGAGTTCCGGCCCAGTGTGCCGCACTGTTCGACGGAGCTGGAAATCGACCTCGTGTCGACAGTCGTGGCAGACGCGGTCTCCGTCATTCCCGGCGTGAAGCGGGTGGGGGGGCGCACGGTGCGCTACGACAGCGCCGATTTCAGGAACATCTACCGCATGCTCCACGCCACGGCCATGCTCGGGGGCAAGTTCGCCGCCTTCACCTGAAAAGGCGGCCCGATCAAGGATGTCAGGCTGCTCTGCAGCCTTGCACATAATGTTTTTTTTGGAGGAACCAGCATGAAGAAACTGATTGCCGGCATGATCATCGCCATCGTCCTCGTCGGCGCAGTATTTGCCCAGGGCTCGAAAGGCCCGGCGCTCCGCAACCGCGACGCGGATACTCTCGTGTTCGTGCTCGCCGCGGCGCCCCAGCCCCTCGATCCGAACATCTACACGACTCTCAACGAAGCGCAGGTCATGCGCGAAATCAACGAGACCCTCGTGAACATGACCCCGGACTACCAGTTCTACCCCGGCCTCGCCGAGGTGATCCCCACGATGGAAAACGGCCTCGTCTCCAAGGACGGAACGACCTACACCATCAAGCTGCGCAAGGGCGTGAAGTTCCACAACGGCAACGCCTTCACCGCCGATGACGTGGTCTTCTCCTTCAATCGCATCCTCCACCATCCGAAGTCGAGCGCCAAGTCCATGTTCAGCTCGATCCTCTCCGTGGAAAAGGTCGACGACCTCACCGTCAAGATCGTCTGGGGCAAGCTGAAGGATCCCGAATACGCCACCATCCCCCTCACCTCCTGGGCAGACCGCGCCAAGTACATGGCGCCCTCCGCCTACGGCCCCGCCCTCAACATCCTGGCCCACTACTGCTCCGGCATCGAAGACAGCCAGACTGTCGAAGCCGCCGGCGCCGACTACGGCACCAAGATCGTCACGGGCACCGGCCCCTACAAGTTCGTCTCCTTCCCCAATCCGCAGGAAGTCAACGTCACCCGCAACGAAGAGTGGTGGGGCGGCGCGAAGACCGTAGCCTTCAAGAACATCCAGTTCCGCGCCATGTCCGAGCAGCCCCAGGTCAACAACGTCCTGATCACGGGCGAAGTGGACCTGGCGTTCAACCTTTCCAAGCTGGACCTGAACAGCATCGAGCGCGCCGGCGTGAGCATCACCACCAAGCCCGGCCTCACGATCTGGTACGGCGTGTTCAACATGAACTCTCCGCTGGTCGGCCAGAAGCGCAACGGCAAGCTGGACCTGACCGGCAAGTATGACGTGCTCGACTCCACCCACCTGCGCAACGCGATCTTCTATTCGATCAACCCGGCGCCCTTCATCAGGCAGGTGGACCTGTTCAACGGCAAGGCCACCCTGGCCAACCAGATGATGCAGCCCGGCTTCCTGGGCTACGTGCAGGGAGCCCCCGCGGGCACGCCCTTCGCCGAATTCGACACCAGGGACTGGTACTTCAACCGCGAAAAGGCCAAGGCCGAGTTCGCCGCGCTGTCGCCCGAATTCAAGGCGAAACTGGGACCCGAAAGCATCAAGCTCGTGGTCGGCAACATCACCGACCGCGTGAAGATCGCGAACAATGTGAAGGACCAGGTGAAAACCGTGCTCGGCGTGGACCTGATCAAGGTCATCCCGATGGTGAACGCGCAGATCATCCAGATGAGTAAGACCGGCGACGAGAACTACGACATGGTCGTCACCGGCTGGTTCACCCCCACGGGCGACCCCGACTACACCTGCATCATCTACAACGGCGAATCCATCGGCACGGGCATGAACGGCGCCGTCTACAACAACGACATCGTCAACGCCAACATCGCGCTCGGCCGCTACACCGCCGATCCGAAGGCGCGCAAGGCCGCCTACGACAAGGTGCAGATCCAGCTGATGACCGACAAGCCGTACTTCCCGATGGTGTACGAAAACGTCATCTACGGCGCCCACCCCCGGGTCGGCAACGTCGAAAAGGCGATGTTCGGCACCAAGCTGATGGACCTTCACCTGCTGACCAGGCAGTTCTGAAATTGAGGGGCGCCTTCCCGGGGTTTCCGCCGCATGGCGGAGGGCTCCGCGGAAGGGCCCCGCGCGGGCGCAGGCCGCCAAGGCGGCGCCCGCGCTCGATACGCCTCCGGAAATACACGCCATGCGAAGATATCTGATGCGTCGCATCCTCATGCTGGTGCCGGTGTTGTTCGGCGTCACGCTCATCGTGTTCGCGCTGATGTACCTGACGCCGTCCGATCCGGCGCAGATGATGCTCGGCCCGAACGCGACGCCTTCCGCCTACAAGCAGATGAAGGCCGACATGGGTCTGGACAAGCCGTTCATCGTGCAGTATTTCAGGTTCCTCTTCGGCTACCGGCACGATGTGTTCGGGTACCGGGGGCTCGTGTTCGGCGACCTGGGCCGCTCCTACGTGTCCAACAGGAACGTGTTCGAGCTGATCCTGACCTCGTTTCCCAACACGCTCGTGCTGGCCACCGGAGCCCTGCTTTCCGCCACGCTCATAGGCGTGCCCATCGGCATCCTGTCGGCCACGCTGCCGTATTCGATCCTGGACATGGTATTCACGGTACTCGCGCTGCTCGGCGCGTCGATGCCGGTATTCTGGGCCGCGATGGTGCTCATCTACACCTTCGCGAACAACCTGCGGATTTTCCCCGCGATGTCCAATCCCGGCCAGTTCGCGTCGCTGGTGCTGCCGATCGTGACGCTGAGCATGCATTCGATGGCGGTCATCATGCGGATGACGCGATCATCGATGCTCGAGGTGATGGGCCAGGATTACATCCGCACCGCGCGCGTGAAGGGCATGGACGAAAAGGTCGTCATCTTCAAGCACGCGCTGCGCAACGCGTTGATTCCCGTCGTCACCGTGGCGGGCCTGCAGTTCGGCCAATTGCTCGGCGGCGCGGTCCTGACCGAAAAGATTTTCTCGTATCCGGGGCTGGGCACCATCATGGTCGACGCCATCTACCAGAAAGATACGCCGCAGATTCTCGGGTCGGTATGCTTCGTGGCGCTCACGTTCACGATCATCAACCTGCTCGTGGACATCCTGTACGGCTTCATCGATCCGAGGATAAAGACGATGTACATGAAGAAGAAAAAGCCGGCGGCGAGGCCGGCCAGGAGCGCACCATGAGCGACACGGCACTCTCCGCGCCGCGCGTATCGCCGTTCCGGCGCTTCATCGCCCGCTCCGGGCGCAACATGGCGCAATTCTGGCGGCAATTGTCGCGCAACAAGCTCGCGGTCCTGAGCCTGGCCATCGTCCTGGCCTTCGCGCTGGTGGCGATATTCGCGGATTTTCTGTACGAATACGATTTCGTCACGTCGAATTCCCTGGAAAACGCGCTGCTGAAGCCGGGCGAATCGGGCATCGTGTACTACCACGAAAAGGATATCGAGCACACCTTCATACTCGGCTCGGACAATTACGGGCGCGACATACTCGGGCGGCTGGTGCATGGCGCGCGCGTGTCCATGATCATAGGTTTCGCGACCGTGGCCATGGCCATCACCGTGGGCGGCGTGCTCGGCGCGCTCTCGGGATACAAGGGAGGGCTGTTCGACACGCTGATCATGCGGGCGACCGACATCCTTCTTTCGATACCGACCATACTCCTGGCCATCGCGATCGTCGCGGCGCTCGGCAACAGCTTCTTCAACCTGCTCATCGCGATTTCGACATCGATGATGCCGGGCTACATACGCATCGTGCGCGCGTCGATAATTTCGGTGAAGGATCAGGAATTCGTCGAGGCCGCGCGCTGCATCGGCGCCGCGGATTTCCGCATCGTGCTTCGCCACATCCTGCCGAACATTTTTTCCCCCATCATCGTGCAGTCGACCCTGAACGTGGGCTCGGCGATCAACTGGGCGGCGTCGCTGTCCTTCCTCGGGCTGGGCATACTTCCGCCCAAGCCGGAGTGGGGCAACATGCTTTCCGAGGCCAGGGAATTCATCCAGTACGCGCCGCACCTCCTGTTCGCGCCGGGCATCACCATCCTGATCACCGTCCTGGCGTACAATCTCATCGGCGACGGCCTGCGCGACGCGCTCGATCCCAAACTGAAAAGGTAGGCGTCAGACCATGGAAAAGGTCCTTGAAATACGCGGTCTCGAGGTGCAGTACCTCGCCGACCGCAAGGTGGTGCGGGCGGTCAACGGCCTCTCGCTGGACATGTCCGCGGGCAAGGTGCTCGGGCTGGTCGGCGAAACGGGGGCGGGCAAGACGACCCTCGCGCTGTCGATCCTGAACATGATCCGCGCTCCCCAGGGGAAGATCGCCGCGGGCTCGATACGGTTTTCCGGAAAGGACGTGCTCACGATGAGCCGCGCCGAACTGCGCGACCTGCGCGGCAAGGACGTGGCGATGATCTTCCAGGATCCGATGACGGCGCTGAATCCCGTGCTGTCGGTGGGTGAGCAGATCGCCGAAACGGTGATGAAGCACGAAGGCCTGAAAAAGGAAGCGGCCTGGGAACGCGCCGGGAAAATGCTGGAAACCGTTGGTATTCCCGCGGCGCGCGCCCATGAATATCCGCACCAGTTTTCCGGCGGCATGAAGCAGCGCGTGGTGATCGCGCTGGCGCTGGCCTGCAATCCGCGCCTTCTGCTTGCCGACGAACCGACCACCGCGCTGGACGTCACGATCCAGGCCCAGGTGCTTGACCTCATGCGCACCCTGATCCGCGAAAACGGCACGTCGGTGCTGTTCATCACGCACTCGCTGGGCCTGGTCGCCGAAAATTGCGACGAGGTCGCCACGATGTACGCCGGCGAAGTCGTGGAATACGGCACGGTGGAGCAGGTGTTCGGCAATCCTTCGCACCCCTACACGAAGGGGCTGTTCGGATCCATTCCCGACCTCGAGGCGAGCATCGACCGCCTGCAGCCCGTGCCCGGCCTGATGCCCGATCCGACCAACCTGCCGACCGGATGCTTTTTCCATCCCCGCTGTCCGCATGCGATGGAAATCTGCGCGAAGACGCACCCCGAAGCGGAAAAATCAGGGCCGGACGGCGGCGCGGGGCACATGGTCCGCTGCCACCTGTTCTCGGACGGAAGGAGGCCCGAATGAGCGCCGCGACGCCAATCCTGCGCGTGCGGGACCTGCGCAAGCATTTCCATGTCGCCAAGGGCAGCCTGCACGCGGTGGACGATATTTCATTCGATATCGCCAAGGGGCGGACGCTCGGCATGGTGGGCGAATCCGGCTGCGGAAAATCCACCACGGGACGCCTGCTGGTGCGCCTGCACGAGGCCACCTCGGGTTCGATCGTGTACGACGGGACCGAGGTGACCACCGCCTCCGACAAGGAAATGAAGGCGCTCCGCACCCGCATGCAGATGATTTTCCAGGATCCGTATTCGTCGATAAATCCGCGCCACACCGTGGCCTCGATCATCGGCGAACCTTTGAAAATCCACCGCAAGGTGAATAACGGGGTCGAGTTCGAGGACCGCGTGCGCGAGCTCATGGCGACCGTGGGGCTCGCCGACCGCCTGTACGACGCGTATCCGCACGAGCTCGACGGCGGACGGCGCCAGCGCATCGGCATCGCGCGGGCCCTGGCGCTGGAACCGGAGTTCATCGTGTGCGACGAGCCGGTTTCCGCGCTGGACGTATCGATCCAGGCGCAGATCCTGAACCTCTTGATGGACCTGCAGGACAGGCTCGGCCTGACCTACCTGTTCATCACGCACGATCTTTCGGTCGTGAAGCACATTTCCGACGACATCGTGATCATGTACCTCGGGCAGATCGTGGAACGCGGTCCGACGGACGAACTGTTCGCGAATCCGATGCATCCGTACGGCAGGGCGCTGCTCTCGGCGATTCCGGTGCCCAGGCTCAACGCGCGGCGCGAGCGGATAATCCTGAAGAGCGAGGTGAGCTCGCCCATAGACCCGAAGCCCGGGTGCCGGTTCGCGCCGCGCTGCGCGCTGGCGACGGCCGAGTGCCTGGCGGCGGATCCTCCGCTGCGCGAAGTGGCGCCCGGAAGGTTCTCCGCGTGCGTGCACGCCGAAAAATTGATGAAAGGATGAGCATGACATGGTGAATACGCCGACGAAGCCCGACGCCGCGCAGCTGGAGCGGTTCAGGACCCTGACCCAGCTGCCCGGCATTTCCGCGCACGAGATGCGCGTGCGCGAGTACATGAAGGCCGAGCTTTCGCGTTATTCGGCCGAGCTCGTCTACGACAACCTGGGATCGGTGTTCGCGGTGAAGCGGTCCCGGAAGCCCGGCGCGCTCCGCGTCATGATGAGCGGTCACATGGACGAGATCGGCTTTGTCGTGAAGCGCATAACGCCGAACGGCCTGCTCAAATTCCACCAGGTGGGCCGGACCTGGGAGCATGTGATGATGGCGCAGCGGGTGACGGTGTACTCCGGCCTTACCGGCGCGGGGCATCCCGGCACCGTGGCGTCCATCCCGCCGCACCTGCTGCCCGAAAGCCAGGCGCACAGCCTGCTGTCGACCGACCAGATGCTGATCGACATCGGCGCAGGTTCGCGCGAAGAAGTGCTCGCCGCGGGGATACGCCCCGGCGACATGATCGTGGTCGACGGACCTTTCGTGCCGCTGCTCGGGGGCACGAAATTGCTCGCCAAGGCCTGGGACAATAGGTTCGGCTGCGCGCTGGCGCTCGACGTGCTGGAAACCGTGGCCGGCGAGGATCTTGATGTGGATCTCTACATCGGCGCCACCGTGCAGGAGGAATCCGGACTGCGCGGCGCGAGGACAGCGGCCTTCGAGATCGCGCCCGAGGTTTCCCTCGTGTTCGAATCATCGGCCGCGAACGACAACCAGGGCGACGCCGAGGAGCTGGGACAGCAGGGCAAGGGCGTGCTGCTGCGGTTCATGGATCGCACCTCGATCACGCACCGCGGCCTTTTCCTGTATTCGACCGCCCTGGCGGAGCGCGAGAAAATTCCCTTCCAGTATTTCATGGCTCTGGGCGGCACCGATTCGGGAGAGATACACATGGCGCGTTCCGGCTGCCCGTCGATGACGATGGGCGTGCCGTCGCGCTATATCCATACGAATTCGTCGATCATGGATTACCGCGATTACGCCGCGGCGAAGGATTTCGCGCTCGCGTTCCTGCGATCGATGAACCGCGAGATGTTCGACAAGGAAATCCTGCGGTACAGCCGGTGATGAAGTTATTCGACCTGCACGCCGATGTCCTGATGGATCTGGTGCGGCGCGGTTCGCCGGTGCCCGAACTGGGACCCGAACTGGGACCTGAACTGGGACC
>CAYRXK010000045.1:9684-10921 GCA_964428265.1 uncultured Treponemataceae bacterium | reverse complement strand
GAACTGGGACCTGAACTGGGACCGCGCCACCTGGACCGCATGCGCGCAGGCGGCATCGCCGGGGCGGTGCTGGTCGATTGCAGGATGGCGGGCGAATCGGCGGATCCGGGCGACCTGGAGCGGTTCATCGCGCGGGTGCGCATGGAATTTCCCGAACCAGAGGCCGGCGCGGCTGAGTCGGGCGCCGCGTCCGGTCTTCGGTTCGCGTCCGGCTCACGGTCCGCGCGCATCGTGCGCGATGGCGGGGAGTTGCGGCGCGCCATCGACGAAGGGGTTTTCGCGGCCATCATCGCGTACGAGGGGCTCTCAGCGGCGCGGGGCGATATTTCGTGGATACGCCGCCTGTACGACGAGGCGGGACTCCGCGTCGCCGCGCTGACCCACAACGACGACAACGAACTGGGCGGCGGGGCGCTCGGCGCGCGCGACGGGCTGACGCCGGCGGGTCGCGAAGCCCTGGCGCTCATGAACCGGCTCGGCATCCTTGTCGATCTCGCGCACGCGGGCAAGGCCACCAGGCGCGACATCCTGGAATCGTCCACGCGGCCGGTGATGCTTTCGCATACTTCGGCGCGATCGGTCTACGACAACGGACGGAATCTTTCCGACGCTGAAATGCGCGCGATCGCGGACCGGGGCGGCCTCGTGGGCTGCATGACCAGCCCCGCCGCGCTTGCCGCGGCATCCGACCGCGGCAACCAGAATCTGGAGCGGTACCTCGCCCACCTGCGCCGCATGATCGGCGCCGCGGGCATCGACCATGTCGGCCTCGGCATGCATTTCTGCGAGTACCTGTATTCCGCGGACGTCTATCCTCCGCCGCAGGGTCTCGAGGACGCGTCGCGCGCGCAGGGAATCATCGAGGGCCTGCGCGCCGCGGGATTCGCGGAGGATGAAATCGAAAAGGTTGCGTGGAGGAATTTCGCGAGGGTTTTCGCGGAGGCCTGCGGCGCGTGAAATGGATCCGCAGGCCCCAGGTGCCGCGGGGGTATCAGCGGATCGGGTCGGTGAATTCGCCGGCGCGCAGCCTGCGGATGTATTCGAGGTTCTTGGCCAGCATCATTTCGTAGAGGGCCGCGCCCTTGGCGACGGTGGCCTTGGTGGAGTCGCCGCTCATTCCGTGAGGATAGCGGGCCCGCATCTGGGTTGGGCCGCTCAGCGGAATCGCGAAGGATTTGTACATGTGGATTTCGCGCGAGGCGTCGTCCACCAGCGAGGGGTCGATCCCGAGCACGGC
>CAYRXK010000045.1:0-9584 GCA_964428265.1 uncultured Treponemataceae bacterium | reverse complement strand
AAAATGGCGAGCATGGGCGTGTAGCCGTAATTCAGGGTCGGGGCGATGAGGAGTTCTCCGCCGGCCGCGGTTTCGAGGTCGCCGCACATGCGGTCGGGGATGATGTTGTCGGTGCCGAGCGGGCAGTGCCAGCCGTGCGCCTCCGTGCTGCCCACGGGTATTATGACCGTGTCGATTTTTCCGGCGAGTTCCGAAAAGCGCTTGCTGGTGAGATTCTGGACGTACATGGGAGCCTCCGTCGTTCCCGGCGTTTCCGCCGTGCTTGAGGGGGATTATATCCGATGAATACTTTTCGGACAAGGAAAGCGACATGAATCGATGCAGGTTGCGGGATATCGACGTGCAGACCGGAATTTTCCCTGTCGGATCGAATAACGCGATCACCGACGTACCCGGCGTCCTGGCGGGACATTCGACGATAGCCCAGGGGCGGGCGCGCACGGGAGTCACGGTGATCCTGCCTCATTCCGGAAACCTTTTCCGCGACAAGGTGCGCGCGGGCTGCCACGTGCAGAACGGTTTCGGCAAGTCGACTGGGCTGCACCAGATCCGCGAGCTGGGCGTGATCGAAACGCCGATCGCCCTCACCAACACGTTGAATGTCCCTATCGTGGCCGACGCCCTGATCGATCATTCGCTGAACCAGTGCCCGGAAATCGGCACGACCACCGGAACGGTGAATCCGGTCGTGGGCGATATAAACGACGGCTTTCTCAATGATATACGGGGTCGGTACGTATGCCGGGACCACGTGGCCGGCGCGATCGCGGCGGCCCTCGCTTCCGGTCCGGGTTCGCCGGTCGCCGAAGGGAACGTCGGGGGCGGCACCGGCGCTTCCTGCCTCGGTTTCAAGGGCGGCATCGGCACCAGTTCCCGGATTTTGCCGGAGCGGATGGGGGGCTGGAAGCTGGGCGTACTGGCGCAGACCAATTTCGGCGGCATGCTGAGCGTGAACGGAGCTCCCGCCGGAAGGGAACTGGGGGTGTTCGATTTCGGGCCGCCTTCGGTTTCGCTCGACGGTTCCTGCATGATCGCGATCGCGACGGACGCGCCGCTGGATTCGCGGCTTCTCACGCGGTTGGCGCGGCGCGCCGGATTGGGAATGGCCCGCACCGGATTCTATTCCTCCAACGGATCGGGGGATTTTTTCATCGCATTTTCCACGGCTGGAACCGTGCCGCACGAGGGGCCCCGCGTGCGCGATTTGCAGGTTGTCTCCGACGACGCCATGTCCGGTCTTTTCGCCGCCCTGGTAGAGGCGGTGGAAGAGGCGGTGCTGAATTCCCTGACCGCCGCCGACACCATGGTGGGGCGAGACGGCAACCGCCGGGAAGCCCTGCCCCTCGATGATCTGGTCCGCATCCTGGACAAGTACCGGGCCAGGGGGTGGGGACGCGATCTTCCGGGCCTGCCAGGGTAGGGCGGGCATGCGCGGCGATCATGATCTCCGATCATGGTCGGGGCCTTGCGCCGGCGCTGATTTCCGGCGAGGATATTCGACGCGACCGCGGCCAGATCCGCGCCCTCGCGGAGGAATTCCGCCTTGAACATTGTCGTTCCCATCAAGCAGGTGCCCGAAACCAGCAACGTGAAGATGGATCCGGTCACGGGCACCGTGATCAGGTCCGGCGTGGAAACCGTGGTGAATCCGCTGGATCTCTACGCGCTCGAGGCGGCGCTCGCGCTGAAGGACGGGCGGGGCGGCACCGTGACCGCCATTTCCATGGGGCCGCCGCAGGCTGGCAAGGCGCTGAAGGAAGCGCTGGCGATGGGCTGCGACCGCGCGGTCCTGGTATCGGACGCCAAATTCGCGGGTTCCGACACATGGGCCACCTCGTACATACTTTCCAGGGCGATCCGTACGTTGGGCGATTTCGACCTGATCGTGGCGGGCGAACGCGCGACCGACGGCGACACCGCGCAGGTGGGGCCCGGCATCGCCGCCTGGCTGGATATACCCGTGGCGACATACGTGGCGCGAATTTCGGACGCCGGCGCGGGAAGCATCAGGGTCGAGCGCCTGGTGGAGGATGGCTATCAGATCCTCGAGCTGGATACTCCCGCCCTCCTGACCGTGGTCAAGGAAATCGCCTCGCCGCGGCTTCCGACCCTCGGGGGCAAGAAGCGCGCGATGGCGACCGCCATTCCGGTGCTCGATGCCGCCGAACTCGACCTGGACCTTTCGATGGTGGGCCTGAAGGGATCGCCGACCAGGGTGGTGCGCATTTCCACGCCGAAGGTCATGCGGAACGGGACGATCGTGCGCGTCGGCGACGCCGAAACGGTCGAGAGCGCCGTGGAAAAACTGGCATGTTTCCTGGAGGACCGTGGTTTCGCGGCCGGAGGCGGCGCATGAGCGGCGCGGTGTGGACGATCGCCGAATTCCACGAAGGCGCGCCGCGCGCCGTGTCGTTCGAACTGCTCGCCCGAGGCAGGAGCCTGGCCGACGCGCTGGGCGCCGAGCTCGTCTCCGTCGCGTTGGGCGATTCGATACCCGACGCCGCGGCGCGGGATCTGGTCGCGGGAGGCGCCGACGCCGTGCTCGCGGCGGAGCATCCCGGGCTTGCGCATTTCGTGTGCGAGCGCCACGCGGCGGTGCTCGCGTCGCTCATCGCGGAGCGGAAGCCCTGCATCATCCTGGCGGCGGCGACCACCTCGGGCCGCACGCTTATGCCCTATCTTGCGGTAAAGGCGCACGCGGGCCTGACGGCCGACTGCACCGAACTTGCGATCGAACCGGGAACCGACAACCTCCTGCAGACCCGTCCGGCGATCGGGGGCAACATCATGGCCACGATAAAGACGCCCAACCACCGGCCGCAGATGGCCACGGTGCGGCCGAAATCCTGCCTGCCCCTGGCGCGCGACCCGGCCCGGACCGGCCGCATCGAACGCATCCGCGCCGATGCTGATGGATTCGCCTGGGGCGCGGGATCCGCCGGCGGCGCGCGCATGCTCGGGTATCGCAGGGACGCGGCCGGATTCGCCAACCTGGAAGAAGCCGATGTGGTGGTCGCCGGAGGCCGCGGCCTGAAAAAGGCCGACAACATGGCGCTGATCGCGGGTCTTGCGGAGGACCTCGGTGCGGAAATCGGCGCGTCCAGGGAAGCCGTGGACCGCGGCTGGGTCGGATATCCGCACCAGATCGGCCTGAGCGGCAAGACGATTTCTCCCAAGCTGTACCTGGGAATCGGGATTTCCGGCTCGATCCAGCACCTGGCCGGCATAAAGACGAGCGAGCTCATCGTGTCGATCAACTCCGACCCCGAGGCGAACCTCAACAAGATAGCCGATTTCGCCGTGGTGGGCGACCTGTTCGAAATAGTGCCGGCGCTCCGGAAGCGCCTCGCCCGCGGGAGGCGCGCATGAAATACGGCAAGGTGACGCGCGAAGTCGCGCAAGCGCTCGCCGCGATCTGCGGCGCCGCGGGCGTCGCGCTCGACCCGGAAAAAATGGAAGCGTATTCGCACGACGAGACGAGCGCCGAGGAATACGGCCACATGCCCGAAGTCGTGGTGCTGCCGCGCACGACGGAAGAGGTGGCGGCCATCGTGAAACTGGCCAACGAACGGCGCATCCCGATCACGCCGCGCGGCGCGGGCTCGGGCCTTTCGGGCGGCGCGATCCCGCAGCTCGGCGGCATAGTGCTTTCCGTGGAAAAAATGAACCGCCTGATCGAGATCGACGAGGCGAACATGGTCGCGGTCGTCGAGGCCGGCATGGTCACGAACGACCTCGCCAAAACCGTGCAGGAGCGCGGCCTGTATTACGCGGGCTATCCGATGAGCCTGCAGACCTGCTTTATCGGCGGCAACATCGCCGAGAACGCCGGCGGCGGCAAGGCCGTGAAATACGGCGTCACGGGGCGCTACATCCTCGGCCTGGAACTGGTCACCCCGCGCGGCGACATCGTGCAGCTCGGCGGAAAGCTGGTGAAGGATGTCAGCGGCTACGACCTGAAGCAGCTCGTGGTCGGTTCCGAGGGCACGCTCGGCATCGTGACCAGGGCCATCGTGAAACTGGTCGGAAATCCCGCCGCGAAATCCGACCTGCTCGCGTTATTCGCCACGCCGTACGACGCGATCCGCGTGGTGCCGAAAATAATGACGGCGGGAATCGTCCCGGCCAGCATGGAATTCATGGACCGCCTCTCCGTGGTCACGTCCTGCGAATACCTGAACGAGAGCCTGCCCTACCGCGATTCCGGCGCCATGCTCCTGATCGAGGTCGACGGCTCGGATCCGTCGCAGGTCGAGCGCGACCTCGTCGCGATAGGCGATCTGTGCGAGGCCAGCGGCGCGGCCGAAGTCTTCGTTGCCGAGGACCGCAACAATATCGAGCGCATCTGGAACGTGCGCCGCAACATCGCCGAAGCCTTCAAGGTCTACAGCCCCGTGCAGAGCCTGGAGGACATCGTCGTGCCCATCGCGGCCATTCCGGACATCATACCCGCGCTCGATCTGCTGGGCGCGAAGTACGGCATGAAAATTCCCTGCTACGGGCATGCCGGCGACGGCAACCTGCACGCCACCCTGGTCAAGGATCCCGCCATGGACATGGAAACCTGGCATCGCAGCGAAGCCGCCTGCCTGCGCGAACTCTACGCGGTCACGAAATCCCTCGGCGGCAGGATCAGCGGCGAGCACGGCATCGGCCTCAAGCGCAAGGGCTACCTGAGGGAACTCGCCGACCCCGTGGAACTGGACCTCATGCGGGCGATCAAGAACGCATGGGACCCCGCGGGCATCATGAATCCCGGCAAGATTTTCGACGTGTAGGTCGAGGGCCCGCGCCGCGCCCGCCGCGGCGCGGGCATCACCCGAGGTTGACTTCGTGCCTCCGGATTCCGATACTCGTAGTGGCATGATACCGAACCCTCATCCGGCCAGGACACGCGCCGCTCCTGTCGCCGCGCCCCTCGCCGCGTTCGCCTTCCTCCTGCTTTCCGCGCTGGCGGGCTGCAGTTTCGACTACGGCGCGGACGCGCCGGGCGCCGAAGACCGGCCCGACGCCGTGTTCAGGGGCTTCTCGCGGCAGGAAATCACGGGAAACGCGCTCGGGCTCGAGGCGCGCGCGGAACGCGCCGAGTACTACGCCGACGCGGGGCGCTTCGTGCTCTTCGGCCTGGGTTTCGAGGAATACGATCCCGGCACGGGAGCCCCCCGGTACCGTGGCCAGGCGGAACGCGCCGAATATTTCGAGGACACCGACGACGCCGAATTTTCCGGCTACATACGGCTCGAGTCCCTGGTCGACGACGCGTCGTTCGAGACCGACCGGCTCCGGTACATCGGCGCCACGAATACCATCGAGGGCGCGCCGGAAACCGCGGTGATCGTGCGCGTCGGCGAAAAACTCGTCATGCGCGGCAGGGGCCTGTTCGCCGACATCGGGCAGCGGATCTTCACCCTGCGGGGAGGCGCCGACGGCGTCATCAACGGCCGGTAACCGCGTCGCGGTCGTGACCGGCGCCTCCAGGGGCATCGGATCGCATATCGCGATGGCGCTCGCGTCGCGCGGATTTTCCGTGATCGCGGCCTGCCGCGACCCGGACAAGGCGCGCATCGCGTTGGGCGATCCTCCGAACATGCGCTTCGTCAGGCTTGATCTCGCGTCGTTCGCCGGCGCCCGCGAAGGAGCCCTCGCCGTGACCGCCGAGGCCGGCCGCATCGACCTCCTGGTGAACAACGCGGGCATCTCCTTCGGCCGCGGCGCCGTGTCGCCCGACGGATACGAACTCACCATCCAGACGAATTTCCTTTCCACCGCGCAGTTCACCATGCTGCTGGAACCCGCGCTGCGCGCCTCCGCGCGTCCGGTTGTCATAAATGTCGGCTCGGCGATCCATTCCGCGTCGGGCTGGCGGCTGCTGGAGCCCCGTCTTGGCAGGAATCCGGAACCGCGGCCCGTTTCCCGCGGGGTGCTCGGCGGGGCGATGTACTATGCCGCATCCAAATTCGCCCTGGCCGCCTGGACCGCCGAATACGCGCGCCGCTCGGCGGCGTGGGGGCTTCGTGCCGTCATCGCGCACCCGGGCGTGGCCGATACCGGCATCATGTATGCGGGTGACTGGTCAGACGGATTGGTGCGCGCCATCGTGGGCCCATTCCTGGTGGATGTGGATCGCGCAACGGCGAACGTGCTGGCGGCGCTCGACATGATGCGAGCCATGGACACAGGCGAACCGGGATTCCGGTACGTGTCGGGCGGGAGGCCGGCCACGCTGCCGCGCCGCGCGCTGGACACGGTCAGGGCTGGACGATTGTTCGACCTGGTGCGCGAACTGACGCACGCATAGCCCCGTGCGGGATATTTCCTGCGGCAACTTGCGTGATCGCCCGACCAGTGATAGCCTTATCACGGCGCGTGAAGACGTGCCTGGTTTTTCCACGGGAGGTCCGATCATGAAAGCGAAGGATTCCAACGCAAAGTTGACCGATCAGCAGCTTGCGGAGAATCTTGCGGAAAAAAACGAGGCAGGCGGCGAACTTTCCGAGGCGGAGCTGGAATCCGTGGCCGGCGGATATGAAAGCGATGGCACCCCACCTCGCAGCTTGAGCGACTTGATCAATTGACCCGCCTGTCCAGGCTGAAAGGACAGATCAATATCGGTATATGCATCAATCCCATGACACTTTCCCGAAGGAGGTCCGTTCGTGATGAAAAAGAAATCCCCCGCTGCACTGAGCGATCAGGAACCTGATGCGATGGCGAAGAATGCCGAGGCAGGCGGCGAACTTTCCGAGGCGGAGCTGGAATCCATGGCCGGCGGATGCCTGGAACTCGATGATGGCACCACATACGGATCCGGATGTTCCTGAAAAATTCATGATGTCCGGCCAGGCCATCGCCCTTCATGTGTCATGCTGACATCGCCGCGCGAAGCACTGCCATAGAAAAAGTCGACATACGCAATAATCTCACGAAACCGCCATGAAGGAGGCTTGTGGATGGATACGGAAAAATCTTTCATGAAGTCCGGCGCTCAGGAGAATGCCGGAGAAACGGCTGATAACGAAAAGTGCCGCGAGCTTTCCGAGAAAGAACTGGATTTCGTGGCGGGAGCAGGGCTCATTTTCATGCAGCCGCCCATTACCACAGATTGATGGTTTCGCGAAATCGCCGAGAGGTCTTTCCATGACAACGAAGGAATTCATCGCGAAGCAGGACGATCAGGAACGTGCGGACGAAATGGCGAAACCGGACGAGGCAGGCGGCGAACTTTCGGAGGCGGAGCTGGAATCCGTGGCAGGCGGTTCTCCGATGTGGGTGGCTCCTCCCTGAGAAATCCGGCACGAAAGAACCCGCTATCCTTGCCATACTACAGGTGGATGCATCGTATGGGAAAACTGAACCGGAAATTGTTTCGCGCCGAGGCCCTGGAAAAACTGGATTCCTCCAGCGAACTCGGCCGCGCATTCGTCGTGGCATCCGCAAGGTCCTGGCTGATCCTGGTGTCAATTGCCCTGCTGCTCGCCGCCGTCCTGCTGTGGGCGGCATTCGGCAGCCTTGTCGTCTCGGTCGAAGTGCCCGGAATCCTTCTGCGGGGAGGCAGGGTCATGCTCGCCGCCAGCACCGCGCCCGGGAAGCTGGAGAGCCTCCGGGTCGCCGTGGGGCAGCGCGTGGCGGAGGGTGAGGTTTTGGGAGTTTTCGCCGCGGCGGCGGGAGAGGCTGCCGGGCAGGAGCTCCTCGCTCCCGATGCGGGAACCGTGTCGGCGATCCATGCCTGGCCCGGCCAGGTGGTCGGCGCGGGATCGCCGATTGCCTCCGTGGATCCGGAGGGGAAGCCCCTGCTCGCGATCCTGTTCGCTCCTTCCGCCACGGGGAAGAAGATACGGGCCGGCATGACGGTGCAGATCCTTCCCGAAGGGTATGGAACCGAAGAATACGGGTATCTCCTCGGTAAAGTCGCCGATGTGTCCGTGCTGCCGTCCACGCCCTCCGGCATGATGTCGACCCTGGGCAACGAACTGCTCGTGCAGAAGTTTACCGCAGGCGGCGCGCCCATCCAGATCGAGGTTGCCCTGCAGCCTGACGCCGCGGCGCCGGGGGGATATGCCTGGTCCGCATCCAGGGGCCCGGAAACACCCATCACCTCGGGGTATCCCTGTTCGGCGCGGATCATCCTCGACCGCAGGCCCGCGCTCGCACGGCTGTTTCCGGCGCTGACCGCTTCCGGCGGAGGGGCGCGGAAATGAAGGCCCCGGTCAGGAGGCGGACGCCGACGCTCATCCAGATGGAGGCGGTGGAATGCGGAGCCGCCGCGCTGGGCATAATCCTGGGGTACTACGGCCGCCACGTGCCGCTCGAGGAACTCAGGATTCGCTGCGGAGTATCCCGGAACGGAAGCAAGGCGAACAACATCCTCAAGGCGGCCAGGAGCTACGGGCTGACCGCCGGCGGCTTCCGGATGGATATCGCCGAACTCAAGAACCGCGAAATGCCCTGCATCGTGTTCTGGCAATTCAAGCATTTCGTCGTTCTCGAGGGATTCGGCGGGAACCGGGTCTACCTCAACGATCCGGCGACCGGGCCGCGCTGGGTGACTGAAACCGAATTCAGCGACGGATTCACGGGAGTCGCGCTGACCTTCGCCAAAGGTCCGGAATTCACTCCCGGCGGCAGCAGGACCAACTTCACGGGAGCGCTCCTGTCCAGGCTCAAGGGCTCGGGTTCCGGGCTTCTATACGTGATCCTGGCGGGCCTCGCGCTCGCCTTCGTGTCGATCCTCGAACCCGCGCTCAGGCAGTTGTTCATCGACAGCTATCTCGTGGCGGGCATACGGGAGTGGGTACCGTCCCTCATCCTGTCCATCGCCGGCGTCGCGCTGATCGCCGCCATCCTCGCGAAGCTCGAACTCGGCCATATCCTGCGGCTGCATACCAAGCTCGCGGTAACTGGGGCCAGCCGTTTCTTCTGGCATGTGCTCCGCCTGCCGATACAGTTCTACAGCCAGCGCTATTCGGGCGAGATAAGTTCCCGGGTCGGCCTCAACGAAGCCGTCGCTTCGCTGCTCTCCGGCGAGGCCGCCACGACGGCCATCACGATCTGCACCCTGATCTTCAACCTTGCGATGCTCGGCAGGTATTCCCTGAAGCTCACCCTGGTCGGCATGGTGGTGAGCGCGCTCAACCTGGTCGTGCTGCGCTTCATCTCCAGAAGCCGCATAGACAGGAACCTGCGCGCCCTGCAGGAAAGCGGCAAGCTCACGGCGTCGACCATGGCGGGACTCGGCATGATGGAGACCATCAAATCCAGCGGCATGGAGGATTCGTTCTTCGCCCGCTTCGGCGGATTGCAGGCGGCGGCGCTGAGCACGGGGCAGTCCATGGGGACGCTGAACACGATCCTCGGTGCCGCGCCCGTCCTGCTGGGACAGCTGAACGGGATGGTCATGCTGTGCTGGGGAGCATTGCTGGCCCTCGGCGGAGAAATGAGCGTGGGCATGCTCGCGGCCTTCCTTTCGCTGATGTCCGCGTTCGTGGCGCCCTTCGGCAGGCTGGTGCAGCTGGGCGGGAGCATCCAGGACGCGCAGGGCATGATGGGCCGCATCGAGGATGTGCTCAAGGCTCCCCTGGATCCGG
>CAYRXK010000044.1:0-21723 GCA_964428265.1 uncultured Treponemataceae bacterium | reverse complement strand
TGCTCAAGCTCATCCAGAACGCGGGCGGCAACGTCGCCGCGGCGGAGAAGGGCATCATCTACATCGACGAGATCGACAAGATAGCGCGCAAGACCCAGAACGTGTCCATCACCAGGGACGTGTCGGGCGAGGGCGTTCAGCAGGCCCTGCTCAAGATCATCGAGGGCACCGTGGCCAACGTGCCGCCGCAGGGCGGCCGCAAGCATCCGAACCAGGAATACATCAAGATCGACACCACGAACATCCTGTTCATCTGCGGCGGCGCCTTTGTCGGCTTGGACCGCATCGTGGAAAACCGCATCGCGACGCACCCCCTCGGATTCGGCGCCGACGTGAAGACCCGCCAGGAGCGCAACCTGCGCGAACTGTTCGCGCACCTGCATCCGGACGACTTGGTGAAGTTCGGCATGATCCCCGAGTTCATCGGCCGCCTGCCCATCCAGGTGGGCCTGGACGACCTGACCCGCGAGGATCTGAAGCGCATCATCACCGAGCCGCGCAATTCGGTGCTCAAGCAGTACACTGCATCGCTGGCCCTGGATGACGTGGAACTCGTGTTCGAGGAAGGCGCCATCGACGCCATCGCCGACAAGGCCATTTCGCGCAACACCGGCGCGCGCGGCCTTCGTTCCATCGTCGAATCCACCATGCTGGACATCATGTACGAACTGCCGTCGGAAGAGGGCGCCAAGCGCGTGCTCCTGACCAAGGCGGCGATCGAGGGGCACGAGGCCCCGCCGGTGGAGCGCGGCCGCAAGTCCGCCTGACCGGGCGCGCCCCACCGGGGCGCGGTACATCACGAACGGGGTGGCCGGCCCTGTCCCGTCGGGACAGGCCGACCTGAGAAAATACCCGATGAACCTGATCCGGGTAATGCCGGCGGAGGGAAAACCGTGCGAACGCATCGTTTCCATCAATTCCATCGTTTCCATCAATTCCATCGAATCGCCATCCTCTGCGCCTCGCTGGCCGCGGCGGCGGGACTGGCGTCCTGCGCGCCGGAGAAGCCCGAGGCGCTCACGGTCTGGACCTACGATTCCTTCGTGTCCGAATGGGGTCCCGGCGCCAAGGTCGCCGCCCTATTTGCGCAGAAAACCGGCATAGAACTGCAGTTCGTGTCCAAGGGCGACGGCGGCGCCCTCCTGGCCGCCATTCTGGCCGAAGGCAAGAAGGCGAAGGCTGACCTGGTCATCGGCCTGGACGATCGCCAAGTGGCGCGCGCGCTCGAATCCGGCCTTTTCGCCGAATCGGGCGGCGCGAAAGATGCCAGGATCCCGGCGGACATCATGCTCGACCGGTCTGGCCGGCTCTTGCCCTACGATTTCGGCCACTTCGCCATCATGTGGGACAGCGCATCCGATACGCCCGCACCCTCGAACCTGGAAGACCTGACCAAGCCCGAATACCGCAAAAAGCTGGTCATCATGGATCCGCGCACCTCGACGGTGGGCATGGGCTTTCTCGGCTGGGTGCAGGCGGTGTATGGCGATCGCTGGCGGGACTACCTGCAGCGCCTGGCTCCCTCGCTTCTGGCGATGACGCCCGGATGGGACGTGGGCTACGGCTTGTTCACCTCGGGCGAGGCCCCGCTCGTGCTGTCCTACGCCACGAGTCCCGCCTACCACAAAGCGTACGAGCAGACCGAACGCTACCGCGCCCTGCTGTTTCCCGAAGGCCACGCCGTGCAGGTGGAACTGGCGGGCATGCTTTCCGCGTCGCGCAGGAAAGCCGACGCGAAACGCTTCATGGAGTTTCTCCTGTCTGCCGAATGCCAGGCCCTGCTGCCCGAAACGCAGTGGATGTACCCGGCGAACGCCGATGTGGCGCTGCCCGATTCCTTCTCCATCGCCCCCAAGCCCGCGCGCGCCATCGTGGCGCCGCTGTTCGACACCGAAAAGGATCCGCAGGCGGCGGCGGAGATACTGGCCGCGGCGGCGCGCTGATTCCATGGCGTGGCAGGCGAGGCCCCGGGCATCCGCGCTCGCATTCGCGCTGATCGCCGTCACGCTGGCGCCCCTGGCCGCCGTGCTGGCCCTGCGCGCGGGTACGGGCCAGGGCATCGGCCGTTTCCTGCGCGCGATCCCGGAACTCTGGGCCAGGCATTCCACGATCGCCGCGCTGCGCTTTACCCTGGCGCAGGCGGCGGCGAGCAGCCTGGCCGCCCTGATCGCCGGGCTTCCGGGCGCATGGCTCGCGGGGCGGTACCGATTCAGGGGAAGGAAGTTCCTGATGGCGCTCTCGGCGGTGCCGTTCTGCCTGCCGCCCCTCCTGGTGGTCCTGTCCTTCGTATCGTATTACGGGCGCTCCGGAAGTCTGGCGGCCCTTGCCGGGCGCGCGGGCCTGGGCACGCCGAACCTGGGCGGTTTCCTGTACGGGTTCTGGGGCATCGTGGTGGTGCACGCCTTCTACAACTTTCCCATCGTGGTGCACACGGTGGGTTCGGTCTGGTCGAGGATTCCCTCGAGCAAGGAGGAAGCGGCGCGCACCCTCGGTTCGGGCAGGCTGCGCGCCTTTGCCACCGGTACCCTGCCCGCCCTCCTGCCGTCGATCATGCAGGCCGCAAGTCTCGTGTTCCTGTTCTGCTTTTTCAGTTTCACGGTGGTGCTCGTGTTCGGCAGCCTTTCAGGTTCGACGATCGAGGTGGAAATCTATCGCGCCGTCCGCTTTTCCGGCGATTTCGACGCCGCCCTCGCGTTGGCGCTTCTGCAATCGGCCGTGGCGCTTGCCGTCACCGCGCTCTTCGGCAGCATGGATGGACGCGCCCGCGCGGTCGAGCGCGATCTGGGCGGCGTACGCGGCGGGCGGAAACCGGAGGGTGCGGCCCGGATCGCGCTGTTCGCCTATTTCACGCTCGTGGGGCTGTTTTTCATCGGCCCCCTGGTTTCGCTCGCGGCCAGGGCCATGGGCGGGCGCGGTCTGCGGATGTACGGCATCGGCGGCGCCGGAGGCGAATCGCTGCTGCGCGCCCTGGCAGGCAGCCTGGCCACCGCCCTGCCCGCCGCGATTCTGGCGACCGCGTTCGCCCTGGCGGCCAGCCTGGCGGCCCGGCGCAGGGGAGCAGGCACCGGACGGCTGATGGAATTCGCCTTTACCCTGCCCCTGGCGTCGTCCGCGGCGCTCTCGGCCATCGGCTGGGGCCTGCTCTTTCCAAACGGCGCGGTCGCCGCCATCGCCGTCGCCCAGGCGGCGATGATCTGGCCCTACACCGCCCGCTCGATCTCCGGCGCCCTGCGCGCCCTGGACGACCGCAGGCGCCTGGCGGCGCGCACCCTGGGCGCGTCGCCGCTGCGGGCCTTTCTGGACACCGACTTCGCGGTCGTGCTGCCGTCGGTGTTATCCGCCGCGGCCTTCGCGTTCTCCATGGCGGCGGGCGACATGACCATCCCTTTGGTCCTGGGTCGGGGAGATGTCGAAACCCTGCCCCTTCTGGTGTACCGGCTCGCCTCCTCGTACCGGTTCGAGGAAGCCGCCGCGGCGGGCATCGCGCTGGCGCTCCTGACCGGCGCGGCATTTTTCCTGAAGGAACGGGGCACCCCATGAGCGTATCCATCGATTCCCTGCGCCTGTCGCGCGAGGGCTTTTCCCTCGACATTTCGCTCGGACTCGAACCCGGCGAAACCGGCGTCATCCTCGGACCCTCGGGCTGCGGCAAAACCACCTTGCTCAGGCTCATCGCGGGCCTTGAACGGCCCGATTCGGGCTCGATCCTCATCTCGGGAACCCCGGTGGACCGGATGCCGCCCGAACGGCGCGACATCGGTTTCGTGTTCCAGGACCTGGCGCTCTTCGACCACATGACCGGCAGGCGCAACATAGGGTACGGCCTGGCCATCCGCGGCATGGACCGCCTGGCGGTGGATTCCCGGGTCGAGGTTCTGGCGCGCGAGATGCGCATCGCCCACTTGCTGGATCGGCTGCCGCCCACGATGTCGGGCGGCGAGCGGCAGCGCCTGGCCTTCGCCCGCGCACTGGCGCGCAAACCGGCCCTGCTTTTGCTGGATGAACCGCTTTCCTCGCTGGATGCGGCCCTGCGGCGAGAACTGCGCGCCTACCTGAAGGGCCTGCTCGCCGCCGGCGGCATCACGGCGCTGCATGTCACCCACGATGTCGAAGAAGCCCTGGAACTGGCGGACCGCCTGTTCGTGATGCGCGAAGGCAGGATCATCGCCTCCGGACGGCCGGAAACCCTGTTTTCCGGGCCGCCGGACGCATGGACGGCCGCGTTCCTGGGAACCGGCCCGGTAATTCCACTGGAAGATAACAGATTCCTCAATATTCACAGGGATTGTTCAGGCTGTATCAATAATAATACTAGCGCGGTGGGTGTGATGCGGCTGACGCTTGCCTGCAGACGACTGCTCTTCCTGGGCGAGGGGCGATATCGCCTGGTGGCACGTCTTGCCGCACCGCCTGAGGGCGCCTTGACCTGCGATACCGAAACCGATCTTTCCATCGGTCTTGCGGCGACAGACCTGCCCGCGCTGCCGCACCCGATCGAGGGGGCCGTCCTGAAGCTCTCGATACCCGGTTCGCGATACCGCATCCTTCCCGGCCCGGGGCCTTCGGCATGAGCCTTGCCAGCGGCATGAACCTTGCCGGCGGCGCTCCCCGTGAAGCCTGCGGCATGCGGTTCGCCGAGTTCGATGCCGCGGCGCGCGAGGCGGGCCTGCCCTCGGCCGGACTGGCGAGCGCCATCTACCGGAACCTGTTCCGTTCGGGAACGCTCGACACGTCCGAACTTGCCGCAGGTTCGCGCGCGGCCTGGGCGGAGCGCTTCGTACCCGGTTTTCTCGAGTGCGCGGGCACCGACGAGGAGTACGATGGGGATGCCGTGACGAAAAAGGCCTTGTTCCGTTGCCCCGATGGAAGCCAGATCGAGTCGGTCCTCATTCCGATGGCGTCGGCGGATGGCGTGGCGGCCAAGCATACCCTGTGCGTGTCCAGCCAGGTGGGCTGCCGCATGGGCTGCGCGTTCTGCAGTACCGCCCGCCTGGGCCTGGCCCGCTCGCTCGAAGCCTGGGAGATCGTGTCGCAGGCGCTGACCGCGCGCCTGGTGCTCGGTTGGGACTTCGGCAACATCGTGTTCATGGGCATGGGCGAGTCGCTGGACAATTTCGACAAGCTCGCCGCGGCGATCGGGGTCTTTACCGACCCGCGCGCCTTCGGCATGGCGGCAGAGCGCATGACCGTATGCACGGCGGGCCTGCCCGAGGGCATCCATGCGCTTCGTGCACTCGGGCTGAAGCGCCTGGGATTGTCGGTGTCGCTCAATTCGGGGGTCGAGGCCACTCGCCGCCGCCTGATGCCCGGCGCCTCCGCGCGCGCGGATCTGGATGAGCTTGCGGCGGCGCTCGCGGAATACCCGATGCGCGGCAACTTCGCGCTGGGGGTGAACGTGTGCCTGTTGCCGGGCATCAACGATTCGGATGCCGAGGTCGAGGCGATCGCGCATTTCTGCGCGCGCGTCGGACGCTGCCTGGTGAACGTGATCCCCTACAACCCGGGGCTGGTGCGACTGACCCGGGCTCCCCGCGCCGATGAAACCGATGATTTCGTGGCCAGGCTGCGCGCCCAGGGCTTGCAGGTGCGCGTCCGCGCCGGCAAGGGCGCGGGCATGCAGGGAGCCTGCGGCCAGCTTGTCGCGGAAAACCGCAACACTCCTCAGTGATACCGCGGCCGCAGGCTCAGCCTGCGGCCAGCTTGTCGCCGGAAACCGCGACGCTGGTCAGTGATACCGCGGCCGCAGGCTTCGTTCAGCTGATTGCCGCGCGCGACAGCGCCTCGAACAGGACGCGCGAACGGGCGTCGACCGACATGGGTATGTCGCAATCGATCACGAGGTCCGCGCAGGATTCGTAAATAGGGGTGCGCTCGGCGATGAGTTCGCGGACGCGGCGTTCGCGGTCGGGCGTTTCCAGGAGGGGGCGCTTTCCGGCCTGCAGGGCGGCGCGGCGCAGGGCTTCCTCGGGCCCTACCTTGAGCCACACCGTGAAGAACGAATCTGCCAGGATCAGGCGGTTTTTCTCCGCAAGTACGGCGCCGCCACCGCACGCCATTATGACCGGGTCGCCCGCCGCGGCCGCGGCGGCCAGCGCCTCGGTTTCCAGCGCGCGGAAAAAGGCTTCGCCGTCGGTCGCGAAGATTTCGGGTATCGGGCGGCCTGAGCGCCGCACGATCAGGTCATCGAGGTCACGGAACGGCAGGCCGGTCATGCGCGACAGCCTTAGGCCGGTGGTGGACTTGCCCGCCGTCATCATGCCGATGAGGGCGATGCGCCCTCCGCGCGGCAGCGCGCCCGCGCTCGAACCGATCCCGGCGCTGGCGCCGGCGCTCACCCGAGCACCTGGCGGATCACGCGTTCCCAGTTGCCGCCCATCACCGCCTCCAGCTCTGAATCGTCCAGGCCGCGCGCGGCAAGTGCTTGTGCCAGCATGGGATATTCCGATGCGTCGGCGAGCGCCGTGCCAAAATCCCCGCCGAACCCCGCCTTGTAGCCGTCGAAATCCGACCCCAGCGCGGCGCAGCCGATGCCGCCGATCCTGGCGACATGCATCAGGTGATCGCAGAGGCGTTCGAGATAGCGGTGCGCGAGGTCTGCGCCTCCTGCCTCGGAACCTATAAAACCGGGCACGAACACGCAGCCCGCCACGCCGCCCGAGCGGGCGATCGCGCGGATTTGCGCGTCGGTCAGGTTGCGGGCGGCGTCATGCACCGCCCGGGCGTTGGAATGCGAGGCGACCAGGGGCCCCGAGGCGGCGCGCGCAAGATCGTCGAAAGCCTCGTCGGACAGGTGCGACACATCGATGATCATGCGCAGTTGCTCGAGCCTGCGCACCAGGTCGTGACCGAGCGGGGTCAGGCCGCCGGAACCCTCGCCCTTCAGGCCACGGGCGAAGGGATTGCGGCGGTTCCAGGTGATGCCCAGTGCGCGCACGCCCCGCGCATGGAATTCATCCAGCGCATCGAGGGATCCGCCCAGCGCCTCGGCGCCCTCGATGGACAGAAGGCCGCCCATCGCATGCCCCGGCCGCGCGCGGTCCAGGTCGGCGCCCTTCCTGACCGGAAAGAGCGCCCCGCCCGCCCGGGCGCAGAGCTTTTCGAACTCGTCGATCATCTCGTGGGTGACCTCCGCCGCGCGCGCGAGGTCCGTGTCGTCGACGAAGAGCGCCATGATCTGGCAGCGCAGGCCGCCTTCGAGCATGCGCGGGATGTCGGAATGGCCGACCTGGTTGCGCGCCAGGAGGTCCCTCGGTTTTCCGGTTTCGGAAGGGTCCAGGCCTCGGCCGATGGCCGCCATCAGGGTATCGCAGTGCCCGTCGATCACCGGAACGCGCCGCGGTCGATGTACCGGAGTCATGCCTGCCCTCCCTTGATGTTGGCGATCTCGTCGCGCAGCAGGGCCGCCTGCTCGAATTCAAGGTTTTTCGCGTGTTCGAGCATGCGCGCCTCCAGCGCCTTGATGTAGGATTTCTTCTGTTCGGGCACGAGGAAGTTGTGGCCCTTGCGCAGGGTTTCCAGCTCGCCCTCGGCGTCCTGGATGCGCTCTTCGCGATGGCGCTCCAGGATGTCCTGCACGGCCTTGCTGATCGTCTTCGGCGTGATGCCGTGCGCCTGGTTGTAGGCGGCCTGCGCCTCGCGGCGCCGCGTCGTTTCCTTTATGGCGACGCGCATGGCGTCGCTCTCGCGGTCGGCGTACATCACCACCAGGCCCGCGGCGTTGCGCGCCGCCCGCCCGATGATCTGGATCAGGCTGGTCGCCGAACGCAGGAAGCCGATCTTGTCGGCATCCAGGATCGCGATGAAGGATACCTCCGGCAGGTCGATGCCCTCGCGCAGGAGGTTTATACCCACCAGGATGTCGTAATCGCCCGCGCGCAGCCCCTTCAGGAGTTCGACGCGTTCGATCGTCTCGACTTCGGAGTGGATGTAGCGCACCCGCAGCGACAGGCCCGAAAGGTACTCGGTCAGCTCCTCGGCCATGCGCTTGGTCAGGGTCAGGATGAGGCTCCGCTCGCCGCGCGCGGCCCGCTCGCGCACGCGGGCGTAGATGTCCTCCATCTGGCCCTCCGAGGGCATGACGACTATCTCGGGATCCACCAGGCCCGTGGGGCGGATCACCTGCTCGGCGACCACCTCGGATCTCCCCAGTTCGACCTGGCCGGGCGTGGCGGACACATAGATGGTCGTATCCACGATGGCTTCGAATTCGTCGGTTTTCAGGGGGCGGTTGTCCAGGGCGCAGGGAAGGCGGAACCCATAGTCCACCAGCGTGGTCTTGCGCGAACGGTCGCCTGCGTACATGGCGCCCAGCTGCGACAGGGTGACATGCGACTCGTCGATGAAGGTGACGAACCCCTTGGGGAAGTAGTCCAGGAGGACGCCGGGGCGCTCGCCGGGCTTGCGGCCGGACAGCGGGGCTGAATAGTTTTCGATACCGGGGCAGTAGCCCATTTCCTGCAGCATCTCCAGGTCGTACTCGGTGCGCGATTTCAGGCGCTGGGCTTCCAGCAGCTTGCCCGAAGCCATCAGGCTTTCGTAGCGCCCGTCCAGTTCGTCGCGCAGGCGGCCGACCGCGCGGTGCACGGCATCTTCGGGCATCACGAAGTGCTTGGCCGGGTATATCACGGCTTCGTCAAGATCATCGCCCGCATGGCCGGAGATCGGATCGAACTTGCGGATGCGCGTCACGGTGTCGAAGTCCAGCTCGATCCGGTACGCCTCCTCGAGATAGGCGGGGTAGATTTCCAGCACGTCGCCGCGCAGGCGGAAGCGGCCGCGCTCCAGGACCGCGTCGTTGCGCTCGTACTGCAGGGCCACCAGGTTGCGCTTCACCGCGTCCAGGTCCAGGTCCTTGCCCCGGTCTATGTACACGCGCATGTCGCGGAACAGGTCCGGCGATCCCAGGCCGTAGATGCAGGACACCGTGGCCACCACGATCACGTCGCGCCGCTCCAGCAGGGATGCGGTGGCGGACAGGCGCATACGGTCGATCTCGTCGTTGATGGACGAGTCCTTTTCTATAAAGAGATCCTTGGACGGCACATAGGCTTCGGGCTGGTAATAGTCATAGTAGGAAACGAAATATTCGACGGCATTGTCGGGAAAGAAGGACTTGAACTCGCGGTAGAGCTGGGCGGACAGGGTCTTGTTGTGCGAGATGATCAGGGCAGGCTGCTGCAGGCCCTCTATCACCTTGGCCATGGTAAAGGTCTTGCCCGAGCCGGTGACGCCCTTCAGGGTGAGGTGCTTTTTGCCCTCGCGGACGCCGGACACCAGGGCATCGATGGCCTGCCCCTGGTCGCCCGCCGGTCCGTACGGGGCCTGCACGCGGAAGGGCTTCATTCGGGCCGCCTTTCGGAAAGGGTGACCGTGGCGGTTTGCCGCTTGCCGTCGCGGTAGAACTCGACCTGCACCTTTTCGCCGGGCTTGTTGTCTTCGAGCGCGGTGTAGAGGTCGGCGGTGGAGCCGATGTCGCGGCCGTCGACCCGCACGATGATGTCGCCGCCCACGTAGAACATGGTGCTGCCGTAGCGTACGCGCTGCGAGCCGCCCTTCAGGCCGGCGCGGTCGGCAGAGCCGCCCCGCGTGACGGCCGAGACGAGGAGCCCCTTGTCCACCGGGGCGCCGTAGCGGTTTTCCTTAAGGTAGTCCACCAGGTCGGGAAAGAGCTGGATGGTGGACATCTCGATCCAGCCGCGCCGGACGCGCCCTTCCTTTATGAGGTCGGGAACGATGCGCACCGCGGTGTCCACCGGGATGGAAAAGCCGATGCCCACGGAGCCGCCGGACGGGGAGTAGATCATGGTGTTCACGCCGATCATTTCGCCGCGCGCGTTCAGCAGGGGGCCGCCCGAGTTGCCTGGATTGATGGACGCGTCGGTCTGGATCATGTTCTGCAGGATGGTCGTCTCGTCCTTCTGCACGGGCCTGCCCAGGCCGGACACGATGCCCTGCGTGAGGGTGCGCTCCAGGCCGAAGGGGTTGCCGATGGCGAGGACCTTCTGGCCCACCTTCAGGTTTCTGGAGCTGCCGAAGGGAATTGGTTTCAGGCGCATGCCCTTGGGGGGAGCGAATTTAATGACCGCCAGGTCGTTCTCGGGGTCGGCGCCGACCAGGCTGGCCTCGTAGCGCGCGCCGTCGGCCAGGTTGACGAACATCTTGTAGGCGCCCGAGACGACGTGGTTGTTGGTCAGGATGTAGCCGCGCTCGTCGATGATGGAACCCGAGCCCGAACCGCCTTCGCGCGGGACGGGTTCCAGAAACCAGTTCACGGCCACCACTTCGGTGGTGATGTTCACGACCGATTCGTTGTAGCGCTCGTAGATCGAAATGGTTTCGTTTTCGTCATTGCCGTAGGCCGGCTGGTCGGACAGGGCCAGCGGCAGCTGCGTGGTGTCCGCCGATGCCGTCGCGGCGGCGGTCGGCGCCACCGAACCCTGACTGCCTCCGGCAATCGCGGCACCGGATCCTGCGCGGCCTGAAAGGATGGCGAAGACCGCGCCCGCGCCCGACGCACCCGCGGCCACGGCAACCACGGCAATAAGGAGAACCGTGCGGAACCGTCCGGACTCCGGGCTTCGGTCAGTGCTGCGCATGCCGATTCCTCCTAGTGGTCAGGCGTAGGTTATGCGGCCCGCCGCGTCCTCTTCGGCGCGCGCGAGCATGAAGATGTAGTCGGAGAGGCGGTTGAGGTAGCGCCTGAGGTCCTCCGACACGGGGGAGTCCCGGTTGAGGGTGACCACCCGGCGTTCGGCCTTGCGGGCGATGGTGCGCGCCAGGTCCAGGGCCGCCGAGCCCTGCGTCATGCCGGGGCGCACGAAGCCGCGCAAGGGTATGCGCGCTTCTATGACGGCGGTGCGCTCGGCGATGCGCGACTCGTCTTCGGGCAGGACGGGCCGGTCGAAGGGCGCGCCGACGGATGCCAGTTCGCCGGCCACGCGGAACAGCGTTTTCTGGATGTCTTCTATCGCGTACAGCACTTCGTCCAGCAGGCAGAGGTGCCGCGCCATGCCCAGCGCGGAAGAGAGTTCGTCGATGGTGCCGTAGGCCTCGACCCGGATATCGTCCTTCCAGACCCGCTCGCCGGACCAGAGGCCGGTCGTGCCGTCGTCGCCGGTACGCGTCATGATGCTCATGCCCATAAGATACCCGCGCGGACGGGCTCAGGCTAGGGCGCCCGCATTGGCGCGGGGCGAGCGTTGATTCAGGCACGTTGACGCGCGCGGCGGGTCGGGCCACTCTTGGCGCATGCGCACGCCGCCCTCGCCCTGCCCCTATCTTCCCGGCAGGGATGCCTCGTTCGAATTGCTCGCCGCCGCCGCGTACAGCGCCCGCGCGCAGGAAGCAATGCTCGGCGAAGGCTGGCGGCGCGCGGCCGCCGTCCTGTACAGACCTGCCTGCGAAGGATGCCGCGCCTGCATTCCCATCAGGCTGGATCTGCGGGAAGCCTGGATGGACGGGCGCCGCCGCGCCGCCCGCGCGCGCAACCGCGACATCCGCGCGCTGGCCCTGCCGGCCGCCTTCAGCCGAGAGCACTACGACCTGTTCCGCCGCTACTCGGCCTGGCGCCACGACGCCCCTCCGGAAGAGCCGTCGCTTCGCGATTACATCGATACTTACCTGCGCCATCCTCGCGACGATGCGGATCGGGGGGCCGATGCCAGCCCGCTGCTGACCGAATACCGCGACCGGAATGACCATCTGGTCGCGCTGGGCTTCCTGGACGTCTTCCCGGAGGGGCTTTCGTCGGTGTACTTCGCCTTCGCGCCCGAGGCGGCCAGGCGGTCGCCGGGGGTTCTTTCCGTGGCGCTGGAGGGCGACCTGGCCCTGTCGATGGACAAGCGCTACTACTATCTCGGGTTCTGGG
The DNA here is from genome assembly GCA_964428265.1 of uncultured Treponemataceae bacterium. Lineage (GTDB taxonomy): Bacteria > Spirochaetota > Spirochaetia > Treponematales > Rectinemataceae > CAYRXK01. Next base: position 9,857 of record CAYRXK010000044.1, on the reverse strand, counting down.
TCCCCGGAGCGCGCACCATGGCGTACAAGGCGGACTTTCGCCCCTTCGAGCTGGCGGTTGCGCCGGGCACGCCCCCATGGACACGGTTCGAAGGCGCCGACGATGCCCTGGCTGATGCGCGGATCCGCGCCCTGCTTCCAAGCCCGGCGAATTGACAGCCCCATGGCGGCATGGTACTGTTCGTAACCTTTCCGGAAGGACTACCATGGCATCTCAGAACAAGAACGATCAGGCTTCCCAGGATTCCTCGACACCTTCTTCAGTCTCCCGGTTCCCCGGCGCCAAGGCAAAGGGCGCCGACCGGCAGCAGGCCAAAAGCGCGCGCAGCATCAAGAACCCGCTGCTCTACGCCGGCACGGTGGCCATCCTCGTCATCACCATCGTCGCGTTCGTCATCGCGCCCGCGCTCGGTGGCGGCGGCTCGCAGGGGTCGGCCCTCAGCTTCGGCAGCTGGAACGGCACCAAGATCACCTACACGCAGGGCTCCTACTTCGCCTCGCAGGTGGCCCGCATCAACGACTACCTGCGCCAGCAGGGCCTGGACGAGCGCAACTTCCAGCTGTACGCCCAGCAGGTCTGGCGCATGGCCTTCGAAAGCGCCGCGGTCCGCACCGCCGTCCTCGACACGGTCAGGCGCTCGGGCTTCCGGGTCAGCGAAAAGGGCATCGACACCGAAGTGGCCAAAAACGAAGCCTTCCAGGACGCAGGCCAGTTCTCGCCCGAAAAATACAAGGCCGCGTCCATGGCCACCAAGCTCTCGCTGCGCGACACCGCGCGCGACGACCTGGCCATGACCCGCTACTACGAGGACGTGTACTCCCTGGCGCCCAGCACGGCCGAAACCGCCTTCGTGGCCGAGATGGCCCGCCCCCGGCGCCAGATTTCGTATGTCGCCTTCCCGCTGGAGCGCTACGCGGACGCCGAGCTGGACACCTGGGCCAAAGCCAACGCCGGGCTGTTCCGCAAGGCGGGCGTTTCGCGCATCACGGTAACCTCCTCGCAGTCGGATGCCGAAAAGATCCTGAAGCAGGTGCGCGAAAACAAGCTCGCCTTCGAAGACGCCGCGAAGAGCCACTCCAAGGATGCCTACGCCGACCGCGGCGGCGATGCCGGTTCGGTGTTCTTCCACCAGTTCTCGGCCGACTTCAAGGACAAGGCAGAAGCCGAAAAGATTTTCAGCCTGCCCAAGGGCGAACTCTCAGGCGTCACCAAGCTCGGCGACAAGGTCTGGGCCTTCTACCGGATAAACAGCGCCGCCGCCGAGGCCGATCTTTCCAAGGACGAAAGCCGCACCGAAGTGCGCGATTACCTGTACACCACCGAACGCGGCACCCTGGAAACCTGGGCGCTTGCCCGCGCGAAGTCGTTCTCCGAAGCCGCCGCCTCCGGCTTCGACAAGGCCGCGCGCGGTGCAGGCCTGTCGCCCAAATCCGCCGGCCCTTTCCTGGTCAACACCGGCAACCCCAGCTTTGTCGCCTACGGCCAGGCCATCCCGCTGTTCGACGCCTTCGACGCGTCCAAGACGCCGGAACTGGCCGCGGCCGCCAACGACGAGGCCTTTGTCACCGAAGCCTTCTCGCTGCCCAAGGGCAAGGTTTCCAAGCCCCTGGTGCTGGGCGACAACGTGATCGTGTTCCAGGTCACCGGCGACGAGCCGGCCAGGGACGACGGTCTGGCAATGGTCAAGTTCGCCTTCCCCTACTTCCAGCAGCAGACGGTCGACACCTCGATCCGCAACGGCTTCCTGACCAGCAAGAAGTTCAAGGATGGCTTCAACGAGACCTTCTACCGGGTGTTCCAGGCTTCGAACGCGCAAGCATCGAACACGCAGGCGGGCGCCGCCGGAAGCGCGCAGCCGGCCGCGGCCGATACCGCCACGACCACGACGGTGGCTCCGCAGAAATAAGCAGGCACCACGACCGCGTCGGCCCCAGGCCGGATGCTGAACGAAAAGGCCGACCGGGCATGCCCGATCGGCCTTTTTATTGCCGGCAGCAAGCACGCGCCGGCTCAGCGATCCTCTTCGTCGTTGGTGCGCAGGACGGCCAGGAAGGCGTCCTGGCCGAGTTCGATGTTGCCGACCATCTTCATGCGCTTCTTGCCTTCCTTCTGCTTTTCCAGCAGCTTGCGCTTGCGCGAGATGTCGCCGCCGTAGCACTTGGCCAGCACGTCCTTCCGCACGGGGTTGATCGTTTCCCGGGCGATGATGGTGCCGCCGATGGCGCCCTGTATGGCCACCTTGTACTGCTGGCGCGGAATGGCGCGCTGCAGGCGCTCGCAGATTTTCCGGGCGCGGTCGTAGGAGCCGGGACGGTACACCAGCATGGACAGCGCGTCCACCGGGTCGCCGTTGATCAGGAAATCCACCTTGGCCAGTTCGGTCGGCTTGTACCCGACCACCTCGTAATCGAAGCTCGCGTAGCCGCGGCTGGTGGACTTGAGCTTGTCATAAAAATCAAACAGCACTTCGGCCAGCGGCATCTCGAAAATCAATTCCACGCGCTTTTCATCCAGGTGGATGAATGACTGCTGCACGCCCCGCTTGCCCACGCAGAGCGTGATCAGGTTGCCGATGTACGGAACCGGCGTGATGATCTGCGCCTTGATGTACGGCTCCTCGGCGCCGGCGATGCGCGCCGGATCCGGATACGCGGAAGGATTGTCCACCGAGATCGTCTCGCCGTTCTGCAGTTCGATCCGGTAGCGCACCGAGGGGGCGGTCATGATGATCGCCTGGTCGAACTCCCGCTCCAGGCGCTCCTGGATTACCTCGAGATGCAGCATGCCCAGGAATCCGCAGCGGAAGCCGAAGCCCAGCGCCAGAGAATTGTCCTTTTCGAAGATCAGCGACGCGTCGTTCAGCGTGAGCTTTTCCAGACTTTCCTTCAGTTCGTCGTAATCCGAAGAATCCATCGGATAGATCGAGGAGAACACGACCGGCTTCACCTCGCGGAAGCCGGGCAGCGGCTCGGCGCAGGGCCGGTCGTCGTCCGTGACCGTGTCGCCCACGCGGACTTCGGAGACGGTCTTCACGCCCGCCACGAAGTAGCCGACCTCGCCGGCCGACAGAAGGTCGGTGGACTCGGTGCTGATCTTGAACAGGCCGATTTCCTCGACCTCGTGCACCGCGCCGGTGGCCATGAAGCGGATGCGCATGCCCTTGGCCAGCGCGCCCTTCATGATGCGCGCATGCACCACCACGCCGCGGTAGGGATCGTAGTGCGAATCGAAGATGAGGGCCTGCAGCGGTTCGGCGGGATCGCCTTTCGGCGCGGGAATGCGCTGCACGATCGATTCGAAAAGCTCGTCGATGCCGATGCCCATCTTGGCGGACACGGCCAGCGCCTCGTCGCCGTCCAGGCCCAGATCCTTGAATATCTGCTGGCGCACGCCCGGCACGTCCGCCGCGGGCATGTCGATCTTGTTGATCACCGGCAGGATTTCCAGATCGTGCTCCAGGGCCATGTACATGTTGGAAAGGGTCTGGGCCTCGACCCCCTGGGTCGCGTCGACCACCAAGATGGCGCCCTCGCAGGAGGAGATGGCGCGCGAAACTTCGTAGGAAAAGTCCACGTGTCCGGGGGTGTCGACCAGGTTGAGGGTGTAGGTCTTGCCGTCATTCGCGGTGTAGGGGATCGTGACGGCCTGGCTCTTGATGGTGATGCCGCGCTCGCGCTCGATATCCATGTTGTCCAGCATCTGCGCCTGGAGCTTGCGCGCGTCCACCAGATGGGCCTTTTCTATGAAACGGTCGGCAAGGGTGGACTTGCCGTGATCTATATGGGCGATGATGCAGAAATTTCGGATGAGTGCGGGCTCGTGCATGGCGCGAATGTAGCCTGCCCTGCGCATGTTATACAATCTGCCGGCCTTGATCGCCGGCATGCTCCCCCGGCATACTCCTACCTTCGATGAACGAATACAAAACCCTGCCGCGCAACGCGCGCGTCTGCATCGCGGTGGAACCGCTCTGGGCCCTGTTCGGCCCCATAGTCCAGTACTACATGCCCGTCTACCAGCGCGCCCTGGGTCTGAGCGAAGTGCAGATGGGCGTGGTCAACTCCGCGCACATCGCGGCCGGCTTCCTCTTCTTCATGATCGCCGCGCCGATCACCAACCGCTTCGGCAGGCGCAGGACCAGCCTGTACTTCGACCTGGTCGCCTGGAGCTCGGCCATGCTGGTATGGGCCTTCGCCGGCAGCTTTTCGGCCTTCCTGATCGCGGGCATCATGAACGCGGTGGTCCGCATCGTGATCGTGTCGTGGAACCTCCTGATCACCGAAGACGCGCAGAACAGCCAGCGGGCATCCATCCACGGCTGGATCTACCTTATCGGCTCGGTGTCCGGATTCATCACCTTCGCCGGCGGCCTCCTGATCGACCGCTTCGGCATCGTGCCGGCCATGCGGGTCATCTGCCTCTCAGGCGGCCTGTCGATGACCGCGATGTTCGTGGTGCGCTATGCCCTGACGCGCGAGACCGCCGCGGGCATCGCCTTGCTGCAGCGAAGCCGCGCGATTCCCTTTGCCCGCGCGGTGCTGTCGCAGATCCCCTCCGCGGGCATCGCCTTGCGCGAACCCGGATTCCTGAGGCGCCTGGGGATTTTTTTCGTCGCCAATGCCGTCCTGTACATGGATTTTTACCGCATCCTGTTCCTGCAGGAATCCAAGCTGCTGCCCGCCTTCGCGATCGCGGTGCTGCCGGCCTTCGGAGCGGCGCTGAGCATCGGCCTGTTCCTGTTCGTGATGCCCCGGCTCAAGCACAAGAACGACGCCGCCCTCTTGGAATGGGCCATGATCGGCGCCGCCGCCGCGCAGGGCCTGATGATCCTCATGCCCGCGGGTTCGCTGGCGCTGGCCATACTGGCGGCGGGCTGCCTGCAGACCGGCTACTTCCTGGTGCAGAGCTTCCGCGACGCCCTGTTCATGAACTACGCGCAGGCGGGCAAACGCGGCGAGCTGTTCAGCCTGGTGCAGGCGCTGACCTTCCTGCTGTCCATCCCCTTCGGCTGGTTCGCCGGCTTCCTGTACTCCGTGAATCCCGCCCTGCCCTTCGCGCTCGCGGCGCTCCTGTATCTGGGAGGGGCCTTCCTGGCGCGCGCCATCCGCCGCGAAAAGGAGGCCGCCTGATGCGCGTGCAGGACATCATCGATGGTTCGGGGGTCGAGGTCGAGCGCCTGCGCTTCCCGCAGGCGCCGAAGAGCACCGCGGCAACCGCTTCCGCCGCCGCGGAGTCGACCGGCGCCGCGAACGCGCCGGTCATGTACTGGATGCAGAAAGCGCAGCGCGCGCACGACAATCCCGCGCTGGATTTCGCCATGGCCGCCGCCAACCTGCGCGGCCGCCCCCTGATCGTGCTCTTCGTCCTGACCGATTACCCCTCGGCCAACGCCAACCACTACCGCTTCATGCTGTGCGGCCTAGCGGAAACCGCCGCGGACCTGCGCGCGCGCGGCATCGGATTCCGCCTGCGCCGAGGCCCGATGCAGGAAACCCTCGTCCGCGAACTGTCGGGCGCCTCCCTCGTGGTCTGCGACGAAGGCCGCCTGCGGCACGAACTGGCCTGGCGCGATAGCCTGGTCGCGGCCCTGGGCCCGCGCATTCCGCTCTGCGTGGTCGAAACCGAGGCGGTCGTGCCCCCCCGCCTCGTCTCCGACAAGGAGGAATACGCCGCCGTCACCATACGGCCGCGCATTTCCGCGCATCTGCCGCGCTTCCTCGGCGCCCTGCCGGCCGCGGCCGTGGGTGCGGGTACCGGCGCGGAACGGGGCATGCGCGTTGCCTGCCCCACCGCCCTCGAAGCGGCCGAGGATGCGCACTTCTCCGCATACGACGCGCCCGCGCGGCCTGAATACCCGCAGGACCGCATCGCCCTGCAGCGCATCGCGCACGTCCCGGGCTACCGCGCGGGCATGGCCCGCTTCGCGCGCTTCGTGGAAACCGGCGCCCTCGATACGTACGACACGCTCCGGAACGACCCCAACGCGGACGGCCAGAGCAACATGAGCCCCTACCTGCATTTCGGCCAGGTATCTCCGGTCAGCCTGGCGCGCGAAGCGCTGCGGCACGGCGGACCCTCCGCGCAGGCATTCGTGGAACAACTGGTGGTGCGCCGCGAACTGGCGGTCAATTTCACGCTCCGCAACCCCGGCTACGATCGGTACGAAAGCGCCGTGCCCGATTGGGCGCGCGAAGCCCTCGCCCGCGAGGAACGGCACGATGTCTACCCGGAAGCCGCGCTCGAATCGGGCGAAACCGACGACCCGTACTGGAACGCCGCCCAGCGCCAGATGATCCTTACCGGCACCATGCACAACTACCTGCGCATGTACTGGGGCAAGCGCCTTCTGACCTGGCACGCGGACCCCCAACGCGCCTTCGCCCTGGCGCTGCGCCTGAACGACCGCTATTCGCTGGACGGGCGCGACCCCAACGGCTACACCGGCGTGGCCTGGTGCTTCGGCCGGCACGATCGTCCCTGGCCGCGGCAGCCCTTTTTCGGCACCGTGCGCGCCATGGTCCCCAACGGCCTGCGGCGCAAGTTCGACGTGAAATCCTATGCCGCGCGCATCGAATCGTTGTATAGTAGGAGACAGAAGGAGACCTAATGGACCTCAACCAGCTCGACTACGTCGTCAAGGACGGATCCCGCGCCGAAGACAACATCACCGTGTACGCGCTCTCGACCTGCGGGTTCTGCAAGCGCGCCTTCGGCTTCCTGGACAGCAAGGGCATAGCCTACAAATACATCTACCTGGACCAGATCCCGGTGGACAGAAAGAACGAGGTAAAGGCCGAACTGAAGGCGAAATTCAACGAAAGCGTCGCCTTTCCCTTCACGGTCTTCCATGGCGACACCCATCTGGTCGGCTTCATAGAGCCGGACTGGGTCCGCACCCTCGGGCTCTGAAGCCCGGAAGCAGCGCACCATGGCCGAAAAGACAGCCGAACAGACCCGCACCTTCACCCGCATGGTCGCCGCCAAGCGGGCCTGGGCCCTGAATCCCGACACCCCGTTCTACGAAACCCTGGTAGAGGGTCTTACCGCGAACTTCAACCGGTACGGCTATTACCTCTGCCCCTGCAGGGATTCCGACGGGTCCAGGGAGACCGACCGCGATTCGATCTGCCCCTGTCTCTGGTCCGGCGGCGACGTGGCCACGCATGGGCACTGCTTCTGCGCCCTGTACATGAGCCCGGAATTCGCGGCCTCGGGCAGGACGCCCGGCGCCATACGGGATCGCCGCTACGACTGAGCCGCCTGTTCTTCCCGGCGAGCCTTCCGTCTCGCCGCCCGGAGCCTACCTGGACTGGGCGGCCACCACGCCCCCCGACCCTGCGATCCTCGCCGGTGCCATGGACCGCGCGCTGGCCGATTGGGGCAACCCGTCCAGCGCCCATGGCGCCGGAAAGCCAGCCCGCACCTCGCTGGACGACGCGCGCGGCATGCTGGCCGCCGCCCTGCGCGCCAAGGCAGAACGCCTGGTGTTCACCGCGTCCGGCACCGAAGCGGACCAGATTCCCCTGCTCGCCTCACTGCGCGCCCACCTGACACGGCAGGGCTCGTCCGCGCGCATCCTGGTGTCGGGCATCGAACACTCGGCAGTCTACGCGCAGGCGCAGGTCCTGGCATCCTGCGGCCTGGGGCTGGACCTGGTTGCGCCGCGCGCCGACGGGCGCGTGCATGCTCAGGACGTGGCCGCCGCGCTGCGCCGCGAAACCGTGCTGGTCGCGGTCATGGCCGTGAACAACGAAACCGGCGCCGTGCAGGACCTGGCCGCCATCTCGCAGGCCATAAAAGCCCGCGCCGCGGAAGAAGGGCGTCGCGCCCCCCTCTTCCTTGCGGACTGTGTGCAGGCGCTGGGCAAGGTGCCGCTGGATCTTGCCGCCGTCGACGCAGCCTCCTTTTCCGCGCACAAGCTCCGCGGCCCCAAGGGTGCGGGCGCCCTGTACCTTGCCCGCCCCCTCGACCCCCTGGCGACCGGAGGCGGACAGGAGCGCGGCATCCGCTCGGGCACCGAAAGCCTGCAGGCCGCCTGGGGCATGGCGCTGGCGGCGCGCCACGCCATCGACGCCCTCCCCGAAGCCCGCGCCCGGGCCCTCGATCTCGAACGCATCCTGATAAAAGGCCTGCGCGCCATTCCCGGCGTCAGGCTGGTGCCGGACACCCGCGCCCCCGGAGATGCCGGTTATTCGCCCTTCATCGTGTCGGCGTCGTTCCCGGGCCTTTCGGGCGAGGTCCTTGCCAGGGCACTGGCCGACCGCGGCATCTGCGTGTCCACGGGGGCGGCCTGCTCGCAGGGGCGCCAGTCGGGAAAGCGCCGCCGCGTGCTGGACGCCATGGGCCTGGGCGAAGGCCTCTCGATGTCCGCGATACGCATCTCCACGGGCTCCGGCAGCCTGCCCGGCGATATCGAGCGGTTCCTCGAAGCGGCGGCATCCCTGTACCGGACCCTTAAAACCTGATACAACCCTCGGTGTCATGGAAGCGTTTTTTCTCATCAAGGTAGGTGAAGTCACCCTGAAACTGGGCAACCGGCGCGAATTCCTCGGCCGATTGCGCGAACAGGTCAATCACCGGCTGGCCGGCATCCCCCACGTATTGGAAGAATACCCGGGCCGCTACTTCCTGCGCGTGCACGAAGAGGACGCCGATCGCGCCGCCTTCGTGCTGGCGCACACGCCGGGCATCAACGGATTCGCGCGGGCGGAAAAGTGCCAGAAAACCCCCGAGGCGATCTTCGCCGCCGCGGTGCGAAGCGCCCATGCGGCCCGCGCGCGCGGACTCGTCACGTTCAAGGTCGAAACCCGCCGCTCCGACAAGAGTTTTCCCCTCGGATCCTACGAAACCTCCGCACAGGCGGGCGCCGCCATCCTCGCGGCGCTGCCCGGACTGCGTGTCGCCATGCAGCACCCCGATTTCATCGTCGAAGTGGAAATAAGGGAACGCGCCTACGTGTTTTCCCATGTCGAGGCCGGTCCGCGCGGCCTGCCCACGGGCTCCGGCGGCAAGGGCCTCCTGATGCTGTCGGGCGGCATCGACTCACCCGTGGCGGGCTACCTCATGGCTTCGCGGGGTTTGGCGCTCGAGGCCGTATACTTTCATGCATATCCCTATACTTCGGACGATGCCAAGGCGAAGGTGATCACCCTCGCCCGCCGCCTGGCGGCCTGGACCGGCGGCATCAGGCTCTGGGTCGTGCCCTTTACCGACGCGCAGGTCGAAATAAAGAAGCGTTCGCCCGAACAGGGCACCACGCTGATGATGCGCACCGCGATGATGGACATCGCCGATCGCCTGGCCGCCCGCATCCACGCCACCTGTGTGATCACGGGAGAGAGCCTGGGGCAGGTATCCAGCCAGACGGCCGAAAACATGCGCGTGTCGCAGTCGACCACCGACCTGCCCGTCCTGCGCCCCCTGGTGGGCACCGACAAGGAAGACACCATCGCCATCGCCCGGCGCATCGGCACCTTCGAAACCTCGATCCTGCCCTACGAGGATTGCTGCGTGTTTTTCGCGCCGCGCCACCCCGTGTTGCGCGCCGACTACGCGTCGTGGACGGCGACCTACCGCGAACTGCGGCTGGATGGCCTGTTGGATGCCGCGCTTTCGGGCGCCGAGCCGATCATGGTGTCGTATCGTGACGTCCTGCATGAATTCCACGTTCAGTAGAACGAATGCATGTGCGGTAGCAGATTCGATGTCGAGGGCGCCGCGAACGGCGCGCCATGAAACGAAAAAGCCCGGGTCGGCGCTGCGGCGCGACTCGGGCTTCGTCATCTGATTGCTTCTATCCCCAAGGAGAATCGAACTCCTGTTGGCGGGATGAAAACCCGCTGTCCTAACCTCTAGAC
>CAYRXK010000043.1:6671-22393 GCA_964428265.1 uncultured Treponemataceae bacterium | reverse complement strand
CGCGGCGGTGGATCTGTACGACAAGATCGAATCCGGCGCGCCGAGCCGCGACGAGTCAGAGGCGCCGCCCGAGGCGTAGGCCCAGGTCTTCGAGGTAGGCGGCGGGCACTTCGATGCCGCCGGCGCTGCGCCCCAGGCCGCATTCGGGCCGGCCGGGGCCGTGCCAGTCGGAGCCGGCGGTTATGGCGAAGCCCCGCTCGCGGGCCATGCGTTCCAGGATTCTGCACTGCCCCAGCTTCGCGGTGGGGTGGTAGGCCTCGATCCCCTCGACCCCCCGCTCCTTCCATTCGTCCATCAGGTCGGCCAGGCGCGTCTTGGACACGAACAGCGAATAGGGGTGCGCGACGATCGCCGCGCCGCCAGCATCGTGGATCAGGCGCAGGGCTTCGTCGAATTCAAGGCATTCCTTGGGAAGGTACAGCGGCCGGCCCTTGCCCAGGTAGCGGTCGAAGGCGTCCTGCCGCGTGCGGGCGGCGCGTGCGCGCACGAGGTGGTCGGCCAGGTGCGGCCTTCCCAGATGCGGCGTGCCGGCGCTTCGGACGATTTCGTCGTAGTCGGCGGCTATGCCCGCGCTGCGCATGAGGTCCACGATGTTGCGGTTGCGGTCGCGGCGCGCTTCGGCCAGGCGGTCAAGCGCGTCGCGCAGCGCGGGGTCCAGGTCGTTCACTCCCAGGCCCAGGAGGTGGAATTCCCCTGGTTCGAAGGCGATTTCAATTTCGACGCCGGCGACCAGGCGCAGGCCGCGTTCGGCGGCGCGGGCGCGGGCTTCGGCGACGCCGGCGACGCTGTCGTGGTCGGTGAGCGCGAGGGCGGACAGGCCTGCCCTGATCGCGGCGTCGACGAGTCCGGAAGGGGTGAGTTCGCCGTCCGAGGCGGTGGAATGGCTGTGGAGGTCGATCACGCGAGTGCCCCGTGGGGCGCTTCGGATGATGGCGGTGGGTTGAGTTCGGCGCGCGCGCCGAAAATGCGCACCGGGAGCGGCGCGGCGGATGCGAGCGGCGCGGCGGGCGCGGCGCCCAGGCTGCGCGCGATGATGCCGCCCAGCGCGAGGAGTTCGTCGTCGTTCAGGGGATCGGTGCGGCCGTTCTGATCCGGACGCGCCTTGGTGTAGAGGTGCAGTTCGGATAGGCGCGCGCCGCGGGCCATGAGCGAGGCGAGCAGGCGGCCCAGCGCCATCGCTTCGCCGGGGCCCGGCCGGACGCCGTCGACGGCGCAGAGCATGGTCTGGATGATGACGGGCGTGCCGCGCGCGAAGTCCAGGAGGGCGTCGACGGTGCCGGTGAAGGGTATGGCCGATGCGGACATGCGGGCGAACCACTCCGGCGTGGCGCCGTCGAGCTTGGCCCAGATGCGCAGGCCCTCGCGCTCGGCGGCCCGGGAGAGGATGGCCGAGCTGCCTGAGTCCGCGAAACCCGTGGAATTGGTGATGATGACGAGGTCGGTGCCGCCCGGGCGGCCGCCGAGCGCGCGGGTGCGGAAGTCGGCGAGGAGGTCCAGGACTTCGGCCAGGTGCGGCGAAAGCGTGGGTTCGCCGTTGCCCGAAATGCAGAGGTCCTTCACCGCGATGGCGGGATCGCGCGAAGCCGCCCATGCGTCGAGTTCCGCCCGCAGGCGCTCAGGATCGAATGCGGCGTCGTTCCGGAACGGGACAACCTCGCAGTAGGGACAGTCGAAATTGCAGATCTTGCGCGAGGGGAAAAGGTTTATACCGAGGGAGAGGCCTCCGGACCTTCTGGAAAATACCGGATACACCAGCGCGGATTCGGTTTCGCCGCGGCCGTGGTCCGACACGGAACCGATCCTGTCTGCGGATAAGGACACGCCGCGCACCTCCCGAGCCTTGCAATAGCCTTCCCGTATCCTACCCCATCGGGAGCGGATTCGTCAGGCGGGGCGGATGCGGCGGACCGCGCTTGACATGACGCCGCGGTTGGGTGTTAGCTATTCGCAATGATCCGTACGCAAATCGCGGCTGTCGTCGCGCGCATCGCCCGTCATCATCACGGCCATCATACTCCGAGGCCGGGATTCCGGGGCAAGGCGCGCGTCACGCACGCGTAGCCGTCACGGAAAGCGCCGGCCTCGGAGGGCCGGCGCTTTCTTTATCTGGAAGCGTGCTGCCGATTCCCGCGGGAACCGGCAGCCGTTCCTGGAACAAGGGGCCGGTCCGCACGGGGATCGGCCCTTTTTTTCATGCCAGGGAGGCCAGTATGGATACCGCGAACATTGATCAGGTCGTCACGCTCAAGCTCGGATTGCCCAAGGGAAGGATGCAGACCGAAGTGCTGAAACTGCTCGCCGATTCGGGCCTGCCCGTGCGTTCGGACGAGCGCGAATACCGGCCGCGCGTCGGACAGGGCTCCGGAGCGCCGCTGTACGGATCGCGGGGCGTCAGCTACGAGGCGAAATTCCTCAAGCCCCGCAATATCGTGGAGATGCTCGAATCCGAGTCGCGCGACATAGGTTTCGCGGGCGCGGACTGGGTGGTGGAACTGGGCATCTCGGCGGTGGAACTGCTGGACACGGGCCTGGATCCGGTCAGGATCGTGGTGGCCGCGCCCGCGGCCCTGGCGGCGCACATGACCGCGAACGGCTCGGCGAGCCTTTCCGCGCTGCTCGGGAGAAGGCCGCTGGTGGCATCGGAATACGAAAACCTGTCCCGCGCCTGGATATCGAAGAACATCCCCGACGCGGTGTTCGTGCGCTCCTACGGCGCCACCGAGGTGTTTCCGCCCGAGGACGCCGACATCATCATCGACAACTGCGCGTCCGGATCGACGCTGAGGGCGAACGGCCTCGCGATAGTCGACACCGTGATGCGGAGCACCACGCGCCTGTACGGATCGCGTGACGCGATGGCCGATCCGGCAAAGCGCGAGGCCGCCGAATCCATGGCCCTGCTGCTGCGCTCCGTGCTGGAGGCGCGGCGCCGCGTGATGGTGGAAATGAACGTCGGCGCGGAAAACCTCGAATCGCTCATCGCGATACTGCCGTGCATGCGCTCGCCGACCCTGTCGCCGCTTGAGGGCGGCAAGGCGTTCGCGGTGCGCATCGCGGCGCCGCGCGAGGGCCTGGCGGCGCTGCTGCCGGAGATCAAGCGCCGGGGCGGCACCGACATCGTGGTCGCGGAATTTTCCCAGCTCGTTCCCTGAGGGAGGCAACGCATGGCCGGAATTACCAAGCGCCGCGCGGAAATCGCGCGCAGGACGAAGGAAACGGACATCAGGGTCGAACTCGATCTCGACGGCGGGAGCATCGAGGTGCGCAGCGGCATCGGATTTCTCGACCACATGCTCGGAGCGCTCGCGCGGCATGCCGGCTGGGGTCTGGTCCTCTCCTGCGCGGGCGACCTCGAAATCGACGACCACCACTCGGCCGAAGATTGCGCCATAGTCCTCGGTCTCGCGCTGCGGCAGGCCGCGGGCGCCGGCGAGGGCATCGCGCGCTTCGGAAGCGCCTACGCGCCCCTGGACGAAGCCCTGGCGCGCGCGGTGGTGGACATTTCGGGCAGGCCCTGGTGCGAGGCCGAACTGGGGCTGTCCGGCCGCCCGCTGGGAGCGCTTTCGGGCGACATGCCGGAGCACGTCCTCGCCAGTTTCGCGATGAACGCGGGGATCACCCTGCATGTCGACGTGCTGCGCGGCAGGAACGACCACCACCGAGCGGAGGCGGCCTTCAAGGCATTGGCGCTCGCGCTGCGCGAGGCGCTTTCGCCGCGCACGGCCACGGGGGGAAGTGAAGCACGCGCCGGGGCAGGCGGTCCGGCGAGCACCAAGGGCGAGGTGATCCTGGAGTCGAAATCGTGAACGCCCCGATCGTGCATGTCGCGATGACCGGCGCGGCCAACCTCGCGTCGGTGCGCGCGGGCCTGGAACGCGCAGGCGCCGTTCCCGTCATTACCGCGGACCCTCGCGACATCGCGGCGGCGGATCTGGCCATATTGCCGGGGGTGGGCGCGTTCGGACCCGCGATGGAAAAACTGTCGCGTACGGGACTCGCCGAGGCGTTCAGGAAACGCTGGCGCGCGGGCTTGCCGGTCATGGGCATCTGCCTCGGGATGCAGCTGTTTTTCGAAGGCAGCGACGAGGCGCCCGGTGTGCCGGGGCTCGGGCTCATGCCCGGCATCATCGGAAAATTCGGGGTGGACCTGCCGCTCCCGCAGCTCGGATGGAACAGGGTCGCGGCCGATCCGGTTGCCGATCCGGCAAGCGGCAAGCCCGCCGGCGCGGACGCGCTGGTGAAGGACGGCTGGGCGTATTTCGCGAATTCGTACCGGTGGGTTCCGGATGTCGGCGGCGACAAGGGCGGCGACAAGTGCGGCGACAAGTGCGGCGATTTCCGGATTCCCGGATTCCGCACGGCGCGCTCGCGCTACGGCGAGGAATTTCTCGCGTCGGCTGAAAGCGACGACGGGCGCATCCTGCTCTGCCAGTTCCACCCCGAACTGTCGGGTCCATGGGGCGCATCGCTCATCGCGCGATGGATCGAGGCAAACCGATGACCGCACTGAGGATAATTCCCTGCCTGGACATCCGCGCGGGCCGCGTGGTGAAAGGCGTTAAATTCGAGGCCCTGGCCGATTCGGGCGACCCGGCCGAACTGGCCGCGAGATACGAAGCCGAAGGGGCCGACGAGATCGCGATGCTCGATATTTCCGCGACGCTCGAAGAACGGGCGACGATGGTCGGCACCGTGAAGGCCGTCAGGCGAGCGGTGGGAATCCCTATCACCGTCGGGGGCGGCATCAGGAGCGTCGCCGACGCGGAACGCCTGCTGGATTCGGGGGCCGACCGCGTGTCGGTGAATTCCGCAGCCGTCGCGCGTCCCGCGCTGATCGGCGAACTGGCCGAACGCTTCGGCGTGCAGTGCGTGGTGCTGGCCATCGACGCGCGCGGGCGACGTCCCGGCGAGAACGGCCCGTCGCATATCGTGGCGACGCACTCAGGCGGCCGCGACACGCCGCTGGATCCCGTGGCCTGGGCTGCCGAAGGCGCGCGGCGCGGCGCGGGCGAAATCCTGCTTACATCGATCGACCGCGACGGGACCGGACTCGGGTACGACACGGACCTGCTCTCTCGCGTGGTCGCGGCCTGCGGCATACCGGTGATCGCATCGGGCGGCGCCGCCGTTCCGTCGCAGTTCCTGGCCGGCGCGCGCTCAGGCGCGCGCGCCCTCCTGGCCGCGGGGGCGTTCCACCGCGGCGAACTCTCGATATTCACCCTGAAAGAATTCCTGCGCGAGCGGGGCGTGGAGGTACGCACATGATCATTCCGAGCATCGACATACAGGGCGGACGCGCGGTGCAGCTGCGCGGCGGCAGGTTCCCGACCCTGGACGCGGGCGACCCCTGGGAACTCGCGTGCAGGCTGTCGCGCGTGGGCGAAATCGCGGTGGTCGACCTCGACGCCGCGCTCGGCCGCGGCGACAACCGCGAACTCGTCAAGAAAATAATCGCCGCCTTTCCGGCGCGCGTGGGCGGGGGCATCCGCGGCGAGGATCTTGCGGTGGAACTGCTTGATGCGGGCGCGCGGAAAATAATGGTGGGCACGCGGGCAACTCCCGAATTCCTCTCGCAATTTCCGCGCGAACGCCTGGTCGCCGCCCTCGACATGAAGGCGGGTAAAATCATGGTGGAAGGCTGGACGAAGGAAACCGACGCCGACCTTATCGCGAGCCTTACAACCCTTTCCCCGTACGTTGGCGGATTTCTGGTAACGGCCATCGACCGGGAGGGCGGCATGGAGGGCCTGGACATGGATCGGGCCCGTGCCGTGATCGAGGCGGCGGGCGACGCGCGCGTGACTTTTGCCGGAGGCCAGGGCGGCGGAGAATCGGGAGCCGCGCAGATCGCCGCCCTGCAGGCGATGGGCGCCGACGTGCAGGCGGGCACCGCGATCGCCACGGGCGCGCTGCCGCTGGGCTTGGCGTTCCGCGCGGGACTGGGCGCTCCGTCGGCCGAGGGGCTCTGGCCGACGATCGTCTGCGACGAGGGCGGCCGCGCGCTCGGTTTCGTCTGGTCGGACGCGGAATCGATCGATGCGGCGATCGAACGCGGCAAGGGCATTTACAAATCGAGGCGCCGCGGCCTCTGGGTGAAGGGCGAAAGCTCCGGCGACACGCAGGATCTGGTGCGTATCGAGCCGGACTGCGACGGCGACGCGCTGCGCTTCACCGTGCGGCAGAACGGCCGCGGATTCTGCCACCTGGGGCGCAGGACCTGCTTCGACGACGGTTCGGGCATCGAAAAACTGTCGCGCACGGTCATGGCGCGCAAGCGCGAGGCGCCTCCCGGATCCTACACGCACAGACTGTTCGACGACATGTCCTTCCTCGGCGCGAAGCTGCGCGAGGAGGCGGACGAACTGGCCGCCACCGACAACGCGCGCGACGCGGCCGCGGAAGCCGCCGACGTCATTTATTTCGCGATGGTGAAGGCTGAGGCCGAGGGCGCCACGCTGGCCGATATCGAGGCTGAACTTGACCGCCGGTCCTTCAAGGTGAAGCGGCGCGGCGGCGCGGCGAAGCCCGGTTACCAGGAGAGCAGGAAGGGGGCGTCGTGGACCGGGATACATTGAGCACCTTGCGGCGGGTGCGCCTGGCGGAAATTCCCGCGCCCGGACTGCGCATGTCGGACCCCGAGGCCGAGCGCGTCGCCGCGGAGGCGATCGCGGCCATCCGCGACGGCGGCGCGTCCGCGCTGCGCGCCTATTCGGAAAAACTGGACGGGACGAAGGCGGGCGCGCCGCTGTCGCGGTCGCGGGAAGACCTCGCCGCCGCGTACGGCAGGATTTCAGCCGGGGAGCGCGCGCTGCTGCGCACGACGGCCGATCGCATAACGCGGTTCGCCCGGGCCCAGCGCGCGGCGCTGTCCGACCTGGAAACCGCCGTGCCGGGCGGCCGCGCGGGACATCGCTTCATTCCCGTGGCGCGGGCCGCCTGCTACGTGCCCGGCGGGCGCTATCCCCTGCCCTCCTCGGCGCTGATGACCGCCTGCGCGGCGCGCGCCGCGGGCGTGGCGGAAGTCTGGTGCGCGGGCCCCCGCCCCGCCGACATTACCCTGGCCGCCGCCTATGTGGCGGGCGCCGACGGCTTCCTGGCCGCGGGCGGCGCCCACGCCGTGGCCGCGCTGGCCTTCGGCGCGGAGGTTCCGGCCTGCGATGTCATCGTGGGCCCCGGAGGCCGCTATGTCGCCGCCGCCAAGCGCCTGCTCTACGGCACGGTCGGCACCGACGCCCCCGCGGGCCCCTCGGAATTATTGGTCATCGCGGAATCAGGCGATTGCCAAGATGCGCGGGCGGATCTCGTCGCGGCGGACCTCCTGGCCCAGGCCGAGCACGATCCGGTCGCGGTGCCGGCCCTCGTCTGTTTCGAAGAATCCTTCGCGATCCGGGTCGAGGGCGCGCTGGGCGCGCGGCTGGCCGCCCTGCCGGAACCCAACCGCGGCATCGCGGCGAAGGCGCTGGAAAACGGCTGGATCCTCGTCGCGCGGGATTTCGGAGAAGCCGTCGCGGCGGCGAACCGCTTCGCGCCCGAGCACCTTGAAATCCTGGCCGCCGACCCCGGACGCTACGAGGCGGCCTGCTCGAACGCGGGCGCGGTCTTCCTGGGCGAAGGCAGCGCGGAGGTTCTCGGCGACTACGGCGCCGGGCCGAACCACTGCCTGCCCACCGCGGGCGCCTCGCGCTTCGCCGCGGGCCTTTCCGTGCTCAGTTTCCTGCGCGCCCGCACCTGGCTGGCGATGGACAACCCCGGTGAACTCGCGCGCGATTCGGCGGCGCTCGCCCGCCTGGAAGGCCTGGAAGCGCACGCCCGCGCCGCCGATCTTCGATGCGCCGATCCGGGATGCGCCGATTTGCGGATTCAGAACCCGTAGATCCGCCCGTATTTTTCCCCGAGGTAGCGCGTGAAATGCGACGCGTCGAGGGGCGAACCGGTGACGTCCTGCACGAGCTCGGCCGGCAGGAACGTCGCGCCGGGCTTGTGCACCTTTTCGCCAAGCCATGACCTGAGCTCGGCCAGTGACCCGGACGCGATACGCGCGTCCAGGTCGGGAATGTCGCGGCGCATGGCGTCGAGGAACTGCGCGGCATAGAGGTTGCCGAGCGCGTAACTCGGGAAATAACCGAAGGCGCCCATGGACCAGTGGATGTCCTGCAGGCAGCCGGAGCGGTTGTCGGGAACCTCGACCCCGAGCAGGTCGCGCATCTTTTCGTTCCACGCGGCCGGCACGTCCTTCGCCCGCATCCTGCCCGAAATGAGTTCCGACTCGATCTCGAACCGCAGGATGACATGCAGCGCGTAGGTGACTTCGTCCGCCTCGACCCTGATGAGCGAGGGCTGCACGCGGTTGACCGCCCGCACGAAGCGCGGCAGGTCGACGCCGTCCAGCGCGGGCGCTGCGAGCGCGGCGATGCGGTCCCAGGATGGTTTCCAGAACGCCTCCGAACGGCCGATCATGTTTTCCAGCATGCGCGACTGCGATTCGTGCACCGCCATCGACGCGGCCTCGGCGAGCCTGGTGCCGCGGTATTCGCGGCCCGGGGCGATTCCGAGTTCGTATAACGCATGGCCGGTTTCGTGTATGGTGCTGAACACGCTGGAGGGGAAATAATCCTCGATGTAGCGCGTCGTGATGCGCACGTCGTCCGGCCCGAGCGTGGTGGTGAACGGGTGGGCGGTGGCGTCGAGCCTGCCGCGGCGCCGGTCGTAGCCGAGCAGGTCCATCATCAGTTCCGACATGGCCCTCTGGGCGCTTTCGGGGACGCGCGCGTGCAGGAACGCGTCGTCCACCTGCGCTCTCGCGCGGATTTTCGCCAGCAGCGCGACGAGGTCCTTCCTGAGCACGGCGAACACGCCCGCGATGGACGATTCGGTGGACCCGGGCTCGAAGAGATCGAGCAACGCGTCATACGCCTTGGCGCCGGGCGCAAGGTACGCGGCCTTGCGGCGGTTCAGGTCCACCATGTGAGAAAGGTAGGGTTCGAAGGCCGGGAAATCATCGGCCTGCCGGGCCTTGGCCCAGGCGGCCTGCGAAACGCTGACCGCCTTGGCGAATTCGGTGACGAACTCCGCGGGCAGTTTCGTTTCGCGGTCGTATTCGCGCCTGAGGACGCGCAGGTAGGCGCGTTCCTGCGGGGCCAGGTCGCCGCGCCCTTCGCAGGCGGCGAGGAGCGTACCGATTTTCGGGTTCACGGCCCGCTCGTGCGCGAGCGATTCCACGAGGGCGAGCTGTTCCGCCCGTTCGGTGACGGCGGCTTCGGGCATGTAGGTTTCCTGGTCCCAGCCGAGGATGGCGCTGATCTGCGCGAACCTGCTCCGTTCGCGGTCCAGCGCGGCGAGTTCGGCGATTTCACGGTGAGGGGAAGCGTGGTGTTCCTGGTTCATGGCGCCATGGTACCACGTCCCCGCGGCGCGGTGTATACTGCCGCACATGTTCCTCCGCGAGCTCCGCCAGCCCGTGTCCGCCCTGCGCGGGGTGGGTCCGCAGGTGGCGGTAAGGCTGGCCCGCCTGGGCATCGTATCGGTGGCCGACCTCCTGCAGCATTTCCCCCGCGATTACGAGGACAGGTCGAGGTTCGTGCCCTTTTCGCGCTTTTCCTCCGAGCCGCGCGTGTTCACCGTCGCCGAGGTTGTCGGGCACGAGTGGTTCGGATTCGGCAGGCTGCGCACCCTGAAAATCCGCGTGCGCGACGAATCGTCGGAAGCGGTGCTGCTCTGCTTCAACCGTCCGTTCATGGAAAAAAGCCTTCCGGTGGGCGCGCGCATCGCGGTCGGCGGCAAGTTCACGTTCCGCTACGGAGAAATCCAGTCCAGCGCCTTCGAGGCGGAAGCCCTGGCGCCGGGCGCCGACCCCTCCAACGGGCTTCTGCCCCTGTATCCGCTGACCGAGGGGCTTGCGCAGGGGCCCCTGCGCCGGATCATGCGCGCCGCGATGGACGCCTATGGTTCCCATGTCGAGGACGAGCTGGACGCTCGTCTGATCGAGGCGCGCGGCCTTGCGCGCAAGGCCGCGGCGCTGCGCGCGATCCACGCGCCCTCGACCCCCGCCGAACGGGACCAGGCGCGCGCCACCCTGGCCTACGAGGAGCTGTTCTGGTTCCAGTTGGCGGTGGCCAGGCGCGCGCAGGCGCGGCGCCGGCAGGTTTCGCGTAGGAACGAGGCTTCCGGATTGCTGGCCGACCGCCTTCTCCGACGCCTGCCGTTCGCGCTGACCGCGGATCAGCGCCGCGCGCTGGACGAGATCGTGGCCGACATGCGGGGCGAGCACCCGATGGCCAGGCTCCTGCAGGGCGACGTGGGCTCGGGCAAGACGGTGGTGGCCCTGCTGGCAGCCCTGCACGCGGTGGAATCCGGCGCGCAGGCCGCCATCATGGCGCCTACCGAAATTCTCGCGCGGCAGCACGCCGCCACCGCGGCGCGGCTGGTGGAACCGCTGGGCGTGCGTCTTGCCTACCTTACGGGAAATATCGACGATGCGGGGCGCGGGCCGCTGCTGGCCGCGCTGGCCTCGGGCCAGGTGGATATCGTCATCGGCACGCACGCGCTGTTTTCGGCCGATGTCGCCTATCGCGCGCTCGGCCTGGCGGTGATCGACGAGCAGCAGCGCTTCGGCGTGCTGCAGCGCCTGGCCCTCCACCGGAAGGGCGAAATTCCCGATGTATTGATGATGACGGCGACACCGATTCCGCGGAGCCTCGCGCTTACCGTGTTCGGCGATCTTTCGGTGTCGGAAATCCGGTCCATGCCGCCGGGCAGGAAACCGGTGAAGACGCATCTGGTGCGCGCGGCCAACGAAAAGCGCGCCTACGATTTCGTGGGCAGGCTGCTGGCCGAGGGGCGGCAGGCGTATTTCGTGTATCCGCTGATCGGCGAGTCCGAGCGCCTGGAGCTGAAAAACGCCGAAAAAATGGCAGCGCGGCTGGCCGACGAGGTGTATCCCGGCGTGGCGGTGGGCCTGGTGCATTCGCGCCTGAAGGACGAGGAAAAGCGGCGTGCGATGGACGATTTCACGTCGGGCAGGACGCGCGTGCTGGTGGCCACGTCGGTGGTCGAGGTGGGCGTGGACGTGCCGAACGCGGCGGCCATGGTGATCGAGCACGCGGAGCGCTTCGGACTTTCCGCGCTGCACCAGTTGCGCGGGCGCGTGGGCCGCGGCGAGGCGCAGTCGTATTGCTTCCTGATGTATTCCGAGGAACCGGGCAAGGATGCGGTGGCGCGGCTCAAGGCGATGCTGGAGACGACCGACGGTTTTGTCCTGGCGGAACGCGATCTGGAAATCCGCGGCCCCGGCGAATTGTCGGGCACCGCGCAGTCGGGTTCATTGCGCCTGCGTGTGGCCGATCTGTCGCGCGACATGCGGATACTGAAAGAGGCGCGCTCCGACGCCTTCGCGCTGGTCGCGGAGGATCCGGGTTTTCTGGAAGCGGACCACGCGGTGTACCGCGCGGTCCTGGAGCGCGCGCCGCCCTTCAGCGAGGCGAGCGCGCGCGCCTGACCGCGGGGCGCAGCCGTGCGGCCATCGCCAGGCAGGGCGGCGATCGTCGGGCGGCGGCGAAATTCAGCCGCGCTTTTTCGCCGGGAGTTCGCCCCTGGAGAGCAGCAGTTCGGAGAGTCCCATCGTCTGCACCAGCTTGGCCTTGTTGGCGCGCGGGCCGAGCAGGTCGATGGCCTTGCGGTACTTCCTGCGCATGTACTGGATCGAGGGTATGCTGGTCTGGAGGTGGTCGGCCAGTTCCCAATCCTTGTGCAGGTAGCGTCCCGCCTTGTCCTTCCTGTTCAGTTCGAGGAATTCCGCGATGCGCGCAGGTGTCCAGGGCTGCTCCTTTCCCGCGGAGTAGTCGTGCATGTCCATGCGCTTTCGCGTGCGTTCGGCGGCCCCCTCCAGCTTCCGCTCCTTCCAGAAGGGGTGCCGGTTCCTGGCGTAGAGGATGTCCTGGTGGGAATATCCGGTTTTCGCCAGCCACTGTTTGGAGAGCTGTGCCTTCTGCGCCGGACTGAGCTTGGACTTGAGGGATCGGTCAACGTATTCCTCGGGAGTCTTCGCGTCGAGTACGGCTTGTTCCTTCTTGTTCATGCACTGAACTGTAATGCTTCGTGGCGAATAATGCAAATTTTCGCGATCGGGCTTCGCGCCATCAGGATTCGCGGCGGCCGAAGACGGCGACGAATCCCTTTTTTTTCTTTTCGCCCAGTATCCGCATGCCGCGGGGCGGCCGTTTGGCCAGCCGTCCGGCGCCTCCGGTCGAGCACACGATGACGAACGCCGATCCGAGTTTCGCGACCCGCTGGGCGGTTGCCCAGAGCGGCGCCGCCCAGTCCGCCATCGGCGTTTCGTCCGCGCGCCACATCTGCAGATCGCATGACGCATCGGCGACCTCGCCGAGCCGCAGGGATGAAAGGCTCCGCAGCGCCGCCGGATCCATGGCGTCCGCGGCGGCGCCTTCTGCGAGCAGGTTGGCGCGCGAAGCCCGCAGCGACAGAATATCGCGTGACGCGATGGTGAGCCGGTCGGGTCCCAGGACGCGGCGCGCCCAGATCGCGGCGAGTCCGATGCCCGGTTCCACGAAAAGCGCGTGCCGGACGAGAGAGCCCGCGGCCGCCCTGGCGGCGGCGGCGATGGCCGCTTCGGTGCCGTAGGATACCGTGTCGAATTCCTCAAGGCCCCGGTAGCCGCGCGCGCGGACGGAGACGCTGCCCAGATCGAATGACGTGTCCGAGCGGAGGTAGAGGCCGAGGTCGGGTTCCATGTCGCGGTTATCGCCCGCGCTGCCCTCGCCTGCCGCTTCCGCCGGCGCGCGCGCGCAGGTGAACACGCTGTGGCCGCGCGCGGGCGCCTCGACCCATGATTCGAAACCGGCGCGTTCGCACCATTCGCGCGCCGCTTGCGCCAGCGGTTCGACGATGACGAAGGCAAGTCCCCCGCCGGGCGCCAGCAGACCTGTCGCGCAGCGCCGGATGAAGGCTTCGAGGATATCGGGACCCGCCTTGGCGGGAAGGTTGGACAGGATGTAGCCGTAGGGGCCGCCCTCGGTACCGTCGGCCAGGAGGCCGCCCGAGACGCGCGCCCGATCGGCGGGTATGCCGTTCAGATCGCGGTTGCGTTCGGTGAAGGCGACGGCGAGGAGGTCGCGGTCGCGCAGGGTGACGCGCGATTCGGGAAAGGCCGCGGCGACGCAGAGCCCGATCACGCCGACGCCGCAGCCGGCGTCCAGCACCTGGCGGGCTGATTCGAGCCGCGGGTCGCGCGCCGCCGCCTTCAGGAGGAGACGCGTGCCTGAATCTATGTCGAAGGAGGAAAAAAGGGCGTGGGAAAGGTCGAACCGCAGCCGCGCGCCGCGGAACGCGAGTTCGACCCTCTTGTTGACCAGCCGATCCAGGTGATCGGGGGGATCCAGCGGATCGGGCGGGTCAGGAATTGACGCGTTCGACGTAATCGTTGGTTTCGGTGTTGATCATGATTCGCTCGCCCTGCTTGATGAACAGGGGAACCCTTACGACCAGGCCTGTCTCCGTGGTGACGGGCTTGGTGGCGCCGGACACGGTGTCGCCCTTGATGTAGTTTTCGCTTTCCACGACCGTGAAGATCATCTTGTAGGGGATCTTGATGTCGATGGGTTCGCCGTCCCACATGACCAGGGTGTAGGTCTCGCCGTCCTTCAGGTAGGGGCCGCGGTCCTCGTGCGCGGCGATGGATACGCCGAACTGCTCGAAGGACTCGTTGTTCATGAACATGTAATTTTCGCCGTCGCTGTACTGGTACTGGCAGTCGACCAGTTCGACCTGCGCGTCTTCTACCGAGTCGGCGGTCTTGATGGTCTGGGTGATGACGTTGCCGGACTTGAGGTTCTTGGCCTTTACGCGCGCGAACGCCGAGCCCTTGCCGGGACTGACGAAATCCCGTTCGACGACAACGTGGGGGTTGCCGTTGATCAGGAGGTGGGTTCCGATGTTGATTTCTCCGCCGCGGATCATACGCTTTCCTTTGTCCCGGCCGTGGCCGGGGCGCGGAGATTTTGCACGAAAATGCTTACCGTGTAAAGGACTCCAGTGACCCGAAGCTCGCAAACGGAACGGCGATCACCTCGGCGAGGGACGAGGCGCCCATGAGCGACATTACCATGCGGTCGAACCCTATCGCGACGCCGGAGCAGGCGGGGAAATTCCGGAACAGGTCCGGGTAGGCCCGGTCCACCGCGTGGGGCACCAGGGCGCCGGCTTTTTTCGCCGTCTGAGAGTCGAAGTAGCGGCGCACTTCGGCGGGGTCGTCGGCCTCGGTGAAGCAATTCGCCACCTCGACCCCCCGCACGTAGAGTTCCCAGCGCTCCTTGTACATCGTGCCGGGAATGTCCCTGGCCAGACATTCGACGCCCGCGGGGTATTCGTCCAGCACCAGGGGGCGATCCTGCGGCAGGGCGGGTTCCACCAGGCTGAGGAAGACGACGTTGAAGGCGTCTTCCCATGCCAGGTGGTCGCCCGCCATCAGTCCGAGCGAACGGGCGGCTTCGCGCATGGCGCCGGCTTCGGCCAGTCGGTCCAGGTCCAGGCGCGCGAACTCGCGGAAGGCTTCGGCCATGGTCATGCGCCTGAAGGGCGGCATGGCCCAGTCGGGGGTGCCGGGAAGGGCGCAGGCGCTAAAGAGCTCTTCCGTGAGGCCGATGTTGGTGGCGGTACTGCCGCCGACCGTGTAGTACTCGAGCATGGTGAATTCGGGGTTGTGCAGGCGGCCTACGGATTCTGCGTTGCGAAAGGCCTTGCAGACCTGGAACACGGACATCCCGGTATCGGCGATGACGCGTTTCATCCAGATTTCAGGCGAGGGGATGAGGTACAGCGGCATGCCGTCGCGGTAGGGGTGCACGAACTCTGTGGCGAAGGCTTCCAGGCAGGTTTCGGGGATGAGGGCCGGCGCGAGGGCCGGCGTGTCGGTCTCCAGGTAGCCGCGCGAAAGGAAGAATTCCCGGGTGGCGCTGAGGATGCGAGATCTGGCGCGCATGGCATCGATCGTCATGGGTCGAGTGTAGCCGCGACGCGCCGCCTTAGTCAGCCAGTGTTGCCTTAGTCAGCCCGCGGGGCCGGGGGTTGGATCGAGGGCGCCGCGGCCGCATGGAGAGCGGCAAGCTGGGCATTGCGCCGGAATGCGGCCGGCGGCATCCAGCCCAACCCCAGCGCGGTTCCCCGCAGGGCGCCGCGTATCGTTTTGTCGTCCGATTCGATGAAAAACCGCGTGGTCAGGCGCGCGCCCAGGCGGCCGCGTTGCGTATCCGCGGCCGGATCCGGCCGGAAGTGCGGACAGGCTTCAAGGCAGCTATCGCAGCCGTACAGGCGGTCAGCCCAAACCGAAGCGATGCCGGGAGGCAGATCGCCGGGGATCGTGCTCCAGTGCTGCAGGCAAAGCTCCCTGTCGTAACCGACCGCCCCCGACAGGGCGCCGGTCGGGCAGGCGTCGACACAGCGCCTGCAGGAACCGCAGGCGGCTGGCTGCGGCCTCGCCGCAACTGCAGGATCGAAGGGCAAGAGCAGGATGCCCAGCACGCAGGCCGAGCCCGCGGCACAGGGTTTGTCCGGAGTGCCGGCGACCATGATGCCGTTGCGGCCGATCCAGCCCAGGCCGGCGGCCAGCGCCACCGGCCGTTCGGGTAGGGGCGAGTTCACCAATCGGCGCCAGTCTGAGCGGCGGCCGGGGTCGAGCCCCATCCCGGTGAATTCCGCGCGGGACTCCGCGA
>CAYRXK010000043.1:0-6571 GCA_964428265.1 uncultured Treponemataceae bacterium | reverse complement strand
GAGCGGCGGCCGGGGTCGAGCCCCATCCCGGTGAATTCCGCGCGGGACTCCGCGACCGCCTTCGCCAGGCGCGCGTCCAGTTCGGCGTACCAGTTGGCGCGGGCAAAACGGGCGATGGCGGCGCCGTGCCGGTCCACGCGGCTGCCGCGGCTCGCGGCGCGCGCCCATTCGGGAGGGGCGTAGTCCCCTTCGCCGTAGGAAAGCGCCACCGTGGCGCAGCCCGCGGCGCGCGCCGCGCCGTAGCGGTCCATGAGGTCGGTTTCGGTCTTGGCCCGCGCCACGCCGCCGCGCCCCCTGGAACACATCGCGGCATACATGGCATCGCGCATCGGCCCGCCTGAAAGGAGGGAATGGACAGGCAACCCCGCCCGATCGAGCGCGCCTGAAAGGATGGCCGCGCGCGGATCGGGCTTGCCCTGCCCGCGCGCGTCATCCGTGCCGCGCGAGTCGCTCGACCCGGACGAATCGCGCGTATCGGACGAATCGCGGTTCACCGCGGAAATCAGGGGAGCGGGAACCTCGACGTCAGCGCGACCACCTCGCGCGCGACGCGGCCTATGACCGCGGCATCGCCCTTGGCGCGCAGCACGTCCATGATGAAGCCCGCGATCGCCTGCATTTCGGCCTTGCCCATGCCGCGCGTGGTGACTGCCGGCGAGCCGACGCGGATGCCCGAGGTGACGAAGGGGCTCTTCTGGTCGAACGGAATGCCGTTCTTGTTCACGGTGATGTTCGCCTCGTCGAGCCACTTTTCGGCTTCCTTGCCGGTTATGCCGAGGGGAGTAAGGTCCACCAGCATGAGGTGGTTGTCGGTGCCGCCCGAGACGATGCGGGCGCCGCCGGACGCCAGGGCCGAGGCCAGGGTGGCGGCGTTTTCCACGACCTTGCCGATATAGGTCTTGAACTCGGGCTGCAGGGCTTCGCGGAACGCCAGGGCCTTGGCGGCGATCACGTGCATCAGGGGGCCGCCCTGGATGCCGGGCATGACCATGCTGTCGATGACTTCGGACCAGAGCTTGGGCTTGTCGCCCTTGGGCGCCATGATGCCCAGGTCGTTGTCGCCGTCGCTGCCGACGATGATCATGCCGCCGCGCGGGCCGCGCAGGGTCTTGTGCGTGGTGGTGGTGGTAAAGTCCGCGATGCGCACGGGGCTGGGGTGGTGGCCGGTGGCGACCAGGCCCGCGATGTGCGCCATGTCCACCATCAGCTTGGCACCCACCTCGTCGGCGACGCGCCTGAATGCGGCGAAGTCGATGACGCGGGAATAGGCCGAGGCGCCGGCGATGATGAGCTTGGGCTTGTGCTCGCGCGCCAGGGTCGCGAGCTGTTCGTAGTCGATGGTTTCGGTGTCGGGCCGCACGCCGTACCGGACAATCTTGTACATCTTGCCAGAGAACGAGACGGGGGCGCCGTGCGTCAGGTGGCCGCCGTGGGCCAGGTCCATGCCCAGGATGCAGTCGCCGGGCTTCAGCGCGGCGAACAGGACGCCCATGTTGGCCTGACTGCCCGAATGGGGCTGCACGTTGGCGTGATCGGCGCCGAACAGCTGCTTGGCGCGATCGCGCGCCAGGTTTTCGGCCATGTCGACAAATTCGCAGCCGCCGTAGTAGCGCTTGCCCGGATAACCTTCGGCGTACTTGTTGGTCAGCACCGAGCCGGTGGCCTCCATGACCGCCCGCGAGGTGTAGTTCTCGCTGGCGATGAGTTCGAGCTTGTCGGTCTGGCGCCCTTTTTCGGCCTGCATGGCCTGCCAGAGTTCGGGATCGTACCGTTCGATCAGAGACATCGCCACCCCCTTGCGTCCGCGGCGATAGCTTCGCCCGGTCACGCGATCGTCGCGGGAATCAGTATACCCGCGTGATTTCGGGCGCCTCCCAGACGGATTCCCTGGAATTGACGCCCGTTGATTCCTCGTACATGCTCTGCATGCCCCATGCGGCCCGCACCGCCCTGCGCGGCGCGCCGGCGAGCAGGGGATCTATCCTGGCGTAGCCCGAAGCCACCGCGACATGCCGGTCGTCCAGCGCGCCATGATAACGCGCGGCGGGTACGAGCGCCGCGTCGAAACCGCCCGGCAGCGCCCCGGAGCCGAGCGCGGCATCGAACGGGATCCAGCCCATGCCCATAAGATAGTATTCGACCCAGAAATGCGGCACAAGGGTGCCGTCCTTTTTTGCCAACACGCCCGAAACCGGCAGGGCGGGCACGCCCGCGGCGCGCAGCAAGGCGGTACAGGCCATCGCGTAGGTCCTGGAATCAGCCTTTCCGGTCCTGATCGCGACCAGGGGATCGGAAACACGGCCAGGCTGCCAGGCAAGACGGCGCACCGCCCAGTCCCATATCCTCAGGGCCTTCCTGCGCTGGTCGCGCTCGGCTCCGACGATCCTTGCGGCCAATTCCCGCACTTCCTTTCTGGCCGACGGCACATCGGGATCGTCAGCCAGGGCCGGAGCGAGAAATTCCATGTCTCCGGACGGCGCCGGAAAGGAGCCCTGAGGGGCGATGAAGGTCTCGACCTGGCGAACCAGTACCAGCCACGACCGGGTGAACACGAGTTCCGATCGGTCCGCCACCCCCGTAAACCGGTATGCGGCGGCGATTCCCGCGCCCGGACGTGGAGCCTGGTAGGCCGAGGGGCTGACCGAAGCGCCCCAGGGCGTGGCGGATGCCTCGAGTTCGCGCAGGGGCAACTGGGACGCGGTTACGGGCAGCTCGGGAACCCAAAGGAATACCTGGTTGTCGCCGCCCGTCCTGATGGATCGCAGGACCACCCGTTGCGTGATCGCCCATGTGGCGGGTTCTCCCAGGCGGGTGCTTCCCTTGGTGTGGTGTATGTCGAGGTAGGCTCGGGCGATTCCGCCCTGCGCGCCGCGAAGGGTCACCGAGCCGGAGCCCGAGCCCGAAGGCACGCGCACCGTGACGGCACTGTCCTCCCAGTGCCGGATGTGGCCCCGCAACTCCGGAAGCTGTTCCGCGCCGGGGGCGCCCGAGCCATCCGCGCGGGTAAACAGGACCGCGCTGTCGCCGCCGGGTTGCCCGAAGTTCAGCCCCTGCAGGGTGATCAGATCTCCGATGCCCGCCTGGGGCGGCGTTATTCCCGAAATGGATGGCCCCGTGCGCGCCGCCTCGCCGCGCGCGGGGCTTGCCGGTACCGCCTTCATGGCGATGATGCCCTCGGGCGCGCTGGTGCCGAACCGCGTCCTTACCCTGAGGAATCCGGAATCCACGGTGGATGGCATGATCATCTCGATCCGGTCTGGCGACCAGGAGCGGATCGAGCGGGCGGTGAGGCCGCTGCCGTCCAGCAGGACGAGGGCATCGGGTCCGGCTTCTCCGAAACGCTCGCCGCGGATTTCCACGGCTTCGCCCGGCGCGGCGGCGATCGGCTGAACCGCGCGTATCACCGGACGCGGCCAGAACGCGAACGCGGCCGCGGCGACTAGAAGCGCCGCCAGCACGGCGGCGAGGCGCCGGCCGGAACGGGATGCCATCAGCGCCGGTCCACCCGGATATCCACCGACACGGGCGCGACGCCTCTCGGGTCGACCCCGAGGGGATGAAAGGTAATGATGCCCCCGAAGGGCACCGCGATGGTCTTGATGGCGCTGTGGTAGGAGAGCGAGCCGCCCGGGTTGCGGTGCCAGACCTGGCTTTGCAGGTTGATGGTAAGGAGTCCCGACACGGTTTCGAAGGGCACGATCAGCAGGAGGGCGACCAGGTCGCGCCCCATGAGGCGCACTTCGATCGGGGTGCCGGACTGGCCAAGCCTGGTAAAGGGTTCCGCCGGACCGGGGGCGTCGAGCGAGCGCGATACGATGGTAAACGCGAAACCTTGGGTCTCTTCCTGCGCCGGAACGGCCAGCGGCGCGGCGAGGAGGAACGCCGCGACCGCGAAGGCCGCGATGCCGCGCGGATTCATCTTCCGCCTTCCTTGGATGATGGATACGTCACGGGAGTGCCGACCGTTGCCCTGCCGTCCGGACCCGTCATGATGACCGGCGACGACAAGATGACCGGTTCGCCGGTGGTGGCGTAGGAACTGCCTTCCGGCAACCTAATGACCACCGCCTGGGAACCCGTACCCCGTTCGTCCAGATACCGCACCAACTGATCCAGCGCGTCGGCGTTGGCCGCCAGGACTTCCTGCGTGGCCTGCAGCTGCCGCCTGCCCGGAGCGCCGGCGATGCCGAAAGCCAGGCCCGCCATGATGATGACCGTAAGGGCTGCCGCCATGGCCACCGGCACCGGCACGCGCAGGGAACCGCTCCATATCCGGACGAAGGAGCCATTCGCGGCGGCGCGGGCACGCAGGCGATCATCCAGGGCCCGGGCTGTGCCGGCACGCGCCGCTTCGAGCGCGCGCATGTCCCCGGCCGGCGGATCGGCGCGCAGCGCGGCGCCCAGCGCGCGGTATTCCGCCAGGGCGTTCGCGCAACGCGTACACCCGGCGGCATGAAGCTCCATGCGTTCCTTCCACGGCGAGGGAACTTCGCCATCGGCGAACGCTGACCACAACGACCGATCAGGACACATCCGACCTACGCTCCTCGAGCAGCTTCTGCAGCGCCTCGCGCGCCCTGAAGGCGCGAACCTTCACGTTGCCCTCGCGGATGCCCACCACCTTGGCGATCTCGCGGTAATTCATGCCGCCGTATTCCTTCAGGACCAGCACCTCGCGCAGGTGCGCGGGCAGCAGGGCCAGGGCGCGCCGGACCTCTTCCGCGGTTTCGCGCCGCAGCAGGTCCTCGTCCGCGGGCGCGCTGACCCCGGCGTCGGCCCCGGTTTCCGCCAGCGGCACGGCGCCCGCCTCGACCGATTCTACCGGGCGACCCGCCGTGCGCCACCACTTGCCGTATGCGCGCTCTTCCCTGCCCCGGCGCTTGGCGACATTCAGGGCGGCGTTCTTGACCACCCGGATAAGCCAGTACCGCGCGTCGTCGGGCCCGGGGAAACGCATGTCCTTTTCCACCAGTTTCATGAAGGAA
Source organism: uncultured Treponemataceae bacterium (assembly GCA_964428265.1). GTDB lineage: Bacteria > Spirochaetota > Spirochaetia > Treponematales > Rectinemataceae > CAYRXK01. Next base: position 1,586 of record CAYRXK010000043.1, on the reverse strand, counting down.
TCCTGCACGACGTCCTGCGCGGACTCCGCCGAACCCGTGATGCGGTACGCGATCCTGAGCAGCATCGCCGCGTTGACATCGTGGAGTTCGCGCGGATCCAGCGCGCGCGGCGCCTCGCTCCGGTGGTTCTCCCCTTGCTGAAACAATCCTCGATCCTTCCCGGTTACGTCGCGATGGCCCGCAGCCCCGCGATCAGGATTGAGGCCCCTTCGGGGCTTCCTGCAGCTTCCATGTCGTGCCGGAGGGGCTGTCCTCCAGGATGACGCCACGGTCCTTCAGCTGCGCGCGGATGGCATCTGCCGCCGCCCAGTCCCTGGCCTTCTTGGCGTCCGCGCGCCGGGCGACCAGCGCGTCGATTTCCGCCGCGAGCGCCGGGTCGGCCTCCGCTTCCTGCTTCCTTGCCGCGGCCAGCCCAATCCCCAGCACGGTGTCCATGTCGAGCGCGGCGGCCAGCGCTTCGGCCGGCGGCACTGCCGGATCGCGCACCAGGCCCCACAGTTCGGCCAGCGCCCTGGGCACGGACAAATCCTCGGCCAAGTGCGCGTCGAAGGCGTCGAGCCGGGCGCGCGCCGCGCCCCCAAGGCTCTCCAGCGCCGGCAGCGCGCCTTCGCCAGCCTTTTCCCGCAGCGCGAGGATCCGGTCGGTCAGGGCGCGGCGCGACGCCTTCGCCTGCGCCATGCCTTCCCATGAGAATGCCAGCTGGCTGCGGTAGTGGCCGCCCAGGCAGAAGAAGCGGTAGTCCAGCGGGTCGTAGCCCTCGTCGATCAGGCGCTGCAGGGTAAGGAAGCCGCCCGCGGACTTGGACATCTTGCCCTTGTCCACCACCAGGAACTCGGCGTGCATCCAGTAGCGGACCCAGGGCTTGCCGGTGGCGGCCTCGGACTGCGCGATTTCGTTGGTATGGTGGATGGGCACGTGGTCTATGCCGCCGGCGTGTATGTCGAAGGTTTCGCCCAGGTATTTCATGCTCATCGCGGAGCATTCGATGTGCCAGCCGGGGTACCCGCGGCCCCAGGGGCTGTCCCAGAGCAGGGCCTGGTTCTCGAACTTGGATTTGGTGAACCACAGCACGAAATCGAAGGGGTTGCGCTTGTTTTCGTCCACCTCGATGCGGGCGCCTGCTTTCAGTTCGTCCATTTTGAGGGAGGCCAGCGCGCCGTAGGAAGCGAACTTCGCCACGTCGAAATAGAGGTTGCCGCCTGACATGTAGGTGTAACCGTTGGCCTCGATCCTCTTTATGAGGTCGATCATGTCGCCGACGTGTTCGGTGGCCTTGCAGACGACGTCCGGCCGCGCGATGCCCAAGAGGCCCGTGTCGCGGAAAAAGGCGTCGGTGTAGAAGCGCGCGATGTCCAGGACGCTCTGGTTGCGTTCGCGCGCGCTCTTGACCATCTTGTCCTCGCCCGAGTCGTCGTCGCCGGTCAGGTGGCCGACGTCGGTGACGTTCATGACGTGGGTGACCCGGTAGCCGAAGCGGCGCAGGGTGCGCGCGAGGATGTCCTCGAAGACGTAAGTGCGCAGGTTGCCGATGTGCGCGTAGTTGTACACGGTGGGGCCGCAGCCGTAGAAGCCGACCTTGCCGGGTA
>CAYRXK010000042.1:15179-23665 GCA_964428265.1 uncultured Treponemataceae bacterium | reverse complement strand
CTAGCGCGCTTGGTTCGGGACCAAGATGTCGGAGGTTCAAATCCTCTCAGCCCGAGATTGAAAAGGCCACCGGAAACGGCGGCCTTTTTTCATTTTTCCAGGTAGCGCCGAATCTCCGATTCCGACATGCGCGGGTTGATGGTGGCTTCGCCCGCCATGGCGATGGCGGAAGCGGCCAGGGCGGCGCGCGCGGATTCGGCGGGCGAAAGGCCGCGCAGATAGGCCCAAGCCAATCCGGCCATGAAGGCGTCGCCCGCGCCGCTCGCGTTCACCACCTTCGCTTCAGGGTTCGGAATCAGGCGCGACACTCCCTCGCCGCTGGCGAACACGCCGTCCGGCCCCAGGCTGACGAAAACCCTGCGCACGCCCAGGCCATGCAGGATTCCCGCCGCCGACCGCAGGTCGGCCTCTCCATGGATAGGAATACCCGCGAGCACCTCGGCCTCCATCCGGTTGGGCTTTATGGTGTGAAAGCGGCCGATCCGGTCCTTTACCTTCAGCGCCTTGATGCCGGAAACCGGATCCAGGAAGAACACAGGCTTGTCGAACCGGTCCAGGATGTGATCCAGCACCGCTTTCGGAAGGTTGGTGTCCAGCACGCAGACCCCGGCACCTTCCAGAAGGGGCCGCCTGGCCTCGATATGTTCCGGGCGGAGCGCCTCTATGGAACCCATGTCGTTGATGGCTACCGCCATGTCGTTCGATTCGTCCAGGACGCAGAGATAGGTCGAGGTCGCCTGGCCGGCAAGGATGACCGTATCCCGCATATCCAGGCCGATGGCGGCTGCTTCCCGGAGGATGCGCGCGCCGTGTTCGTCGTCGCCCACCACGCTGATCAGACGGGTCGGCACCCCCAGCCGCGCCATGTTTTCCGCGATGTTGCGCCCCACCCCGCCGGGCGAAAAGCGCACGGTGCCGGGATTGGAATCGCGGGGCACGAGCCTGCCGGAGGGGAAACCCGTGATGTCGATGTTCGATCCGCCGACGACGACGGCGTAGGGTGCCGCGAGGCCGCCCGAAGCCGCGCTTCCGCCGCTCATCGCCTGCCCTCAATTTCCGCCATTTCGAGGATGCGCGATCCTGCGTAGGCGAAGAAATCCCTGTAGGCGGCGCAGAATCGGTTGAGCGCGGGCGCGCCGTCGACAAAGGGTTCGCGGTCGCGGCGGCAACCGCCGCGGCAAAGGGGAAAGGCGCGGCAGTCCCGGCAGGCGGGATCTACCTGTCGCGAGCTTTCGACGAAACGGCGCGCGGTTTCGCCGGAGCGCATCTCCTCGAATCCGGCATTCGCCAGGTCGCCCAGTTTCCATTCGTCGGAGACATAGAAATCGCAAGGATACACGGAGCCGTCCGCCTCGACCGTGAAACTGACCGCGCAGACGCCGGTCATGCCGCAGATCTCGGGTGGCCGGCCCATGGCCATGGAAACGAGGTTGTCCACCCAGCGCACGCTCACGGGGATGCCGGACTTCCAGTCGCGGTAGCGCAGGTCGAAGGTTTCCTTCAGGAAGCGCGCGTACGCGGCCGGAGTGAGCGACCAGGGGCGGTTTCCCGGCGCCTCTCCCAGGGGATCGAGGCAGGGAATGAACTGCATCCAGTCGAATCCGCGGCCGCGCAGGAAGCGGTACACGGCGCCCGCGTTGTCCGCGGTCGCCTCGTCCACCACGCAGAGCGCGTTCATCGGCACACCCGCGTCGCGCAGGTAGCCTATCCCCCGAAGGACGGCTTCGTAGGTTCCCGACCCGTCCGGGTGGACGCGATACGCGTCGTGCAGCATCCTGGGGCCGTCCAGCGAAACGCCGAGCAGGAATCCCTCGGCCTTCAGGAAGGTGGCCCATTCCGGGGTGATGGCGATGGCGTTGGTCTGCATGGAAAATTCGATGCGCGGCGGTTTTTTCCCGGGTTGTGCCGGGTCGAGGTTCGAGGCGAGCGATGCGGCGCGCGCGCGTACCATCGCCGTGAATCGCCTGAAGAAGGGCAACCCGGCCACGGTGGGCTCGCCGCCCTGGAAACCGAATCCTATCATTTCCGCATCGAGTTCGAAGGCGCGGTCCACCAGCAAGGCCGCGGTCGTCTCGTCCATGATGCCGAAATCCCCGGTTTCGCGGTGTTCCGCGACGTCCCGGTAGAAGCAGTACCGGCACGCGATATTGCAGCGACCCGAGGCGGGCTTTATCAGGATGTGCACGGGCCCCTGCATGCCGGACCTCCTATCTGATGGACAGGCTGTTCAGTATCATGCCCGCGAGCACGATAGCCAGACCCGCGAATCCGAGCGCGGTGGGAGCCCGGTCGGCGAACACCAAGACACCTCCCAGCAATGCGAACACCAGTTCGCCCGCCTGGGTGGATTCCACCACCGCCAGCTTGTGGGCGTCGCCGCGGGCGGCATCCGTCGCCTTGAAGAATATCACGGTGGCCAGGATACCGGAAAATACCGCCACGACGAGCGACTGGAATATCTGGCCGCGCGACGGCAGGCCGGCCGTGCCCAAGCCCAGCGCCGAAAGGCCGATCCACCAGGGCAGGCTGCAGAGCGTCATGCCGAAGGTGCGCTGGATGGGAGTGAAGCGGCCCGCGGAGACTTCCATCATTTTACGGTTGCCCAGGGGATAGGCGAAAGCGGCGACTCCGATGAAAAACGTGGAGCCCAGCACCGCGCCCAGGGATACCGTTTTGGCTTCCTGCACCTGCATCATGACCACGCCCGCCAGGATTACCGCGCCGGTGGCCAGCGAGCGCCGGGGAATGCGCATGCGGACGCGTTCAAGCCCGCCGGGAGCGGCAACCTCGACATGAAACAAGGGAGAAAGCAGCGCGCCGGCGATGATCGTGATCTGCCAGAGGGCGGCGGAGAGCCAGGACGGCCCGAAGGTCGACCCCAGGCATACGGAGGTGTAGAACACGCCGAAGCCGACCGTGCTCCAGGCGAACCAGGCCAGGGGAGCGCGCGCGATGTCGGCGAGGACCGGACGGGCTTCGCGGCGCGCCGCGACGATGCCGGCGAGGATGGGGAACATGAAGAGGAACCGGAGCGCGGCCGACCAGATCCAGCTGCCGCCGGCGAGGTTCATCTGCCGGTTGAGCACGAAGGTGAACGCGAAGAAAAACGAAGCGACGATGCCGAGCCCGAACATGCTGGTCATGGTATCGGGATACTGCACCGGAGTGGCGGTCGTTGTGAAGCGGTGTGCGGCGTGCGACAAAAGGAAGCCGTCGGCCGGATGCCGGCTGTACTCGTTCCGGCATCCTGGATCGGCGGACCCCTTCCGCCGAAGCCGACGGCAATCGTGCGAATGCCCCGGCGGGAATTTCTGGCGGTCTCAGGCGCCGGTTCTGGTCGTGTGCCTGCAGACTGTCCCGTTGGCGGGGCCGTACTTCAAATGATAGTGCATGGTTTCCGATATGCAAGAGTCTTTCCGGCGGGAATCGCCGGATGCGCGGATCTCACTTCGAGGCGAGGGTGAACAGCGCGTGCACGAGAAACGCGGGCCACACCAGCGCTTTCAGGAATCCGAGGACACCCGCCCAGAAGCTTGCCGCGCCGCCGATGAAAAATACAGCCGCGCCTATGAATCCCAGTCCGTACACGCCGCCGGATGCGCCGGCGCCGGCCGCCTTGGTGACATTCCTGCCGCCGTCACTCATATTCCGCCCCCCCCCACGGCGCGTTCAGTCCCCGCCGTACACCTTGTCGTAGATGCTCTTCAGCTGTTCAAGATCGGTTTCGATCGTGTCAATGAACGACTTGAAAACATTCTTGTTGGGCATGCGGTCGCCCGCCGCGGCCAGGTCGTCGTCCGACTGCCAGGCGTAATCGGAAATGTCGTACCAGCCGTAGTCCCAGCACAGGATGAGTCGGTTCTCGTCGCCCATCTTGGGCCTCAGGATCTGCGCGCAATCGGTGACGCCGTACCTGTTTGTTTCCTTGGGGAACCGGCGGTACAGGCCGAATTTCGCGAGCAGGCGGTCGAACCAGGTTTTCCTGAACCCCCGGACGCCCAGCGTTCCGTTGCGCTCGGCGACGCAGGTGTCGCGCAGATTCTGCGCGAAGGATGGATCGTCGATCGCGAGCGCGAGCGCGTCGTCATTGAATAGAACCGGTGTGAACCTAGCCATCTGGTACGCTCCTGGCCCGCGCCGCGTTCAGTTCGCGGCTATGGAAAATGTGAGCCGGTCCACGAGGACCTGCCCCTGGGCATCGTCGGAAACGTCGCCGAACTGCACGGCGACGGATTTCATGTCCCCCTCCCTGCCCGTCTTGCCCATGAAATCGGTCTGGAACACGCCGTTCCGCGATTCCACGAGCCGGTCGTCTATCTTGAGGGAATAGGGCACGGATACGCTCCTGGAAAGATTTTTCATGGAACCGCCGTTTTCGGAAAAGGCGGTGATCGTATAACCTTGCAGGAGGTTGGATTTGACGTTCATGAAGCCGAGGCCCTGGGTCCTGCCGTCGGAAACCTCGAAACCGCCCGATCCGGATTCGCCATGGCCGAGCAGGTCCACCACGTTGCCGGTGGCGAAGGTGAAGTTCATTTCGAGTTTGGCGGGCACCACGCCCACAAGGTGGATGACCGCGGTCTGCGCCTGCGCCGACGGACTCGAGTGGGCGTGCACGGCCTGCCCGAGGCTGAGGGAGAACAGCGCGAGGGATGTGATCACGAAAAAGCGCCCGCGCGTCAGCGCCCTGACGATAAGGTAGGGATATGATCGGCGCTTCGCGAGAAATCGTGGATCCATGTGATGCCCGGAACCCCCGGTTAACTATACTACATCGCCGGACCGGGAGGAAGGCCGTCATGATTGAGTCCGTCGAAGCAGCTCCCGAATGATTCGGGGCCGGCTTCGCCGCGCAGCACGGCCTGTGCCGCGGAGATCGCCCTGAAACCGGTTTCCCGGGCGCTGGCGAGGGCTTTGGCCGTTTCCGGATCGAGGGGGCCGCAAGCCCCGGGTCGCGGGACGATCAGGGAACCGAAAAACCTCAGGGTCGAGGCGAGAGCGCCGCCTGCGGTTTCAGGCAATAATTTCCGCAGCAGCGCGGCCTTGATGCCGGTCGGATCTTCAAGTACGCGAAGGGCCGTGTACATGTCGTGCCATGCGGCGCTGAAATCGCCGGGTTGGAGCCGATTTCCGGGAAGCAGGCGCAGCAGGGTGTCGGCCGTGTCGATCGTGCCGGGGGCGCGGACAAGCCAGCGGGGATCCGGCGGATCCGAGGCGGCCATTTGCGCGGCGAGCAGGGCTTCGTATCGGTGATGCGCGATCATGTCGGTACCCGTCGCCGATCGGACGATGGGATGCACCCGTTCGTCGAGCGCGTAATGCAGCACGAGTCCGGTGACGAATCCGAGCGCGGCTTCGCGCGGGCCGTCTGCCGGAAGCGCGATGGCGCGCGCGGCGAGGTCCAGGTAAGTGCCGCGAGGATCGATGCCGTGCAGCTCGGTACCCAGTGCGCGAAGCCCGGCGACGCCTGCGCGTTTCCGCCAGGGAATGTATCCGACGAAGAACAGGGGATCGGGGCCCTGCGAACCCGCGTATGCGGCGTCGACGAAGGACGGACCGATCGTCCGACCCCTGCCTTGTCCGGCATCCGCCAGGCTCATGCAGCCGCGGGCGAACAGGTGATGGCTGAGCGCGGAAGGCACGGCCTAGGCGCCCTGATCGGCCGAAAGCTTTCTGGAAACCCCGAACAGCCAGGCTCCGGCGAGGAACAGGATCGTCAGCGATAGCACGCCGTAGCGCATGGTACCGCCTTCGACCGGACCGTGGGCCTTCAGGATCATGAGCGAGATGCCGCCCACCAGCGCGGGACCCAGCACCGCGGCGAAGCGGCCGAAAATCGTGTAGAACCCGAAAAACTCGTTGGCCATGTCCTTCGGCACGATCTTTCCGAAATACGAGCGCGAGAGGGATTGTATGGCGCCCTGCGAGGTCGCGACCAGCACGCCGAGCACCCAGAAATGCCAGATTTCGCGGATGAACAGGGCGAATATCGCGATGAGCGAATAGACGCCGATGGTGACGTACAGCAGGGTCGAGGTGCGGAATCGCGCGGAAAGCCTGGCGAAAAGAAGGGCGAACGCGAATGCCATGACCTGGATCGCCAGCAGGATGGGCAGCAGCAACGCGGTCGCGTTGTCCGCGTCGACGGAGGCGATGGAGTCCACCGCGAACGGCACCGCCATGGAAATCACCGTATGCACGCCATCGATGTACAGGAAATACGCCAGGAGGAACACGAAGACCGGGCGGTAGGATTTCGCTTCGGCGAAGGTCCGGGCAAGCCGGGCGAATGCCTTGCGCACCACCTGCGGTTCGGGGTCGCGGCCGTGCACCTGCCGGACATTTTTCAGGAAGGGCGCGGAAAATCCGAGCCACCACAGCGATGTCATGAAGAAGGTGATGCGGAATCCGGTGTTGACGTCGTACGGTATCCTGGCGCCGAAAATCGCGAGCGTGCCGCCCTCGGCGATGCCCGGCAGGACCTGCAGCAGCACGATCGCCAGCACGAGGGGAATGGTGCTGCCGCCGATGTAGCCGAACGCGTACGCCGTGGTGGAGACGCGGTCCATGCGTTCGTCGCTCGTCACGTCGACGATGAACGAATCGTAGAATACGTTCGTTCCCGCGTATCCCAGGCATGCCAGCGTGTAGGGGATGAGGACCACCCACCAGAATCCGGGATCGGCGGGATAAAGGCCGATCAGGAAGGTGAACACGATGCCGATCACGAAGAAGAACATGAAGAACTTCTTCTTGTAGCCGCGGTAGTCGGCGATCGTGCCCAGGACGGGCGACAGCAGGGCGATGGCGAGGCTGGTGCCCGACACGATGAGGCCGTAGATGGAATTCGCGCCTTCCATGCCCTTGGTGAGCAAACCGTACAGCATGGGAAAGATGAACGCGCTCACGATGACGGTAAAGCAGGACTCCGCCCAGTCGTAGAAAATGTAGGCCCATTCCCTTCGGTCGAATCCGCGTGTCGACATAGGTGTCACCTCGCTGGCTTCGCATGATACCGCATCGGGAGCCTGTCGGCGAAGGGCATCGGCCCCGCCGGCCGCGCTCAGGGGGATTCCTTGCGGTACATTTCCGCGATCGCGGTCCAGTTGCGGTCTCCGAATCCGCGATCCGCCGCGCCTTTCAAGAGTTTCCTGGATGCTTCCGCGATCCCGAGTTCCATTCCCCGGGATTCGGCGAACCGGTGCAGGTACTCGGAATCCTTGAGCATCCACCTGAGCTTGAACGTGACCGGTTCGTAGCGCCGAGCCACCAGGTTGGGCAGCGCGGTGACGATCATGGGGCTGGCGAGGTTTCCCGCGGCGACGGCTTTCCGCACTTCCGCCATGTCGAGTCCGGCGCGTTCGGCGCAGGCGATTCCTTCCGCGAGGGCCGCCACCTGCGCGGCGACCATCATGTTGTTCACGAGCTTGTATGCCATGCCCGCGCCCGGCCCGCCGAACCTGAACTGCTCCCTGCTGAAGGCGGCCAGCAGCGGCCGCACATCGTCGAAGGCGGGCTTTTCCGCGCCCACGAAAAGATTCAGCGAGCCTGAGTCCACCGCGGAAGGCCCGCCGCCGAGTCCCGCATCCACGAAGCGGAGCCCGCGCGCGGCCGCAACGCCCGCAAGTTCACCGATCCAGCCCACGGAAAGCGTGCTGCATTCTATCAGGGTGCAGCCCTTGGGCGCCGCGTCGATCGCGCCATGCGCGCCGAACCAGACCGCGCGGGATGATTCGTCGTCGCCTACCACGGAAATGATCGCATCGGCGCCGGAAGCGGCGTCCGCGGGCGTCTCCGCGATCCTCGCGCCGTCGCGCTGTAGCGCTGCCGCCTTGCCGCGGTCGCGATTGTACACGGCGAGTCGGTATCCCGCCGCGAGGATCCTGAGCGCGATCCGGGATCCCATGGTGCCCAGTCCGATGACCGCGACATTCTTCATTGCGCATTTCCTCCCTGCATTGCGAGTGCTCCGGCTATTATGATTCTAACGCACACGCTCGATTTCCGCATCATGCGGGGCATGCTTGCGGAATTCAGGCGGTACGTTATGCGATCTCTTATAGGCTTCCGATTTTTCCTTGACACCGTTAATTGGCGCCGCGATAGTTATGTTGAGGTGCATGCACGCATGCGAGGAGGATTTTCCACATGGACAAGAAAGCGCTGAAAGGCCTGTCCAAAGTCGCCAAGAGCGGCAAGTCGCTCGCGGAGCGGCTGTCGGTACTGTTCAAGGATCTTGAAAAAGCGGTAGAGGCCGCTTCGAAGGAAGAGAGCGCGCCGAAAAAAGCCGCGCCCAAAAAAGCGCCGGCCAAAAAAACCCCGGCCGTGAAAAAACCGGCCGTCGCAAAAATCGCCAAGGCCGCAAAACCGGCCAAACCGGCAAAGCCTGCCAAACCGGCAAAGGCGCCGAAAGCGGCTCCCGCGAAAGCGGCTCCCGCGAAAGCGGTAAAGCCACCGAAAGCGGTAAAGCCACCGAAAGCGGTAAA
>CAYRXK010000042.1:0-15079 GCA_964428265.1 uncultured Treponemataceae bacterium | reverse complement strand
CGAAAGCGGTAAAGCCACCGAAAGCGGTAAAGCCACCGAAAGCGGTAAAAGCCGCGAAGCCGGCCGCGCCCGCCGCGCCTGCGGCGAAAAAGAGGGGACGCCCGGCCAAATCGGCGAAACCGGAATAAATCGCCGGACCGGGGCGCGCCCCCATCCGGTTCAGCGTTCCCGCGCCAGGAGATCCTCGTAGGTTTCCCTGCGCACCGACAGGCGATGCGTACCCCCGCCGACAACCACCACCGCGGGCCTGGGTACCCTGTTGTAGTTGGACGCCATCGAATGGTTGTACGCCCCGGTCGTGAACACCGCCAGCAGATCTCCCGGACGGGGCGAAGGCAGCGCGATGTCGCGGATCAGGATATCACCCGATTCACAGCATTTTCCCGCTATCGTCACCACGGTGTCGCGGGGCTCCGAAGCCCTGCCCGGCATGGCGGCGTGGTATTTCGCCTCATAGAGCGCGGGTCGGATATTATCCGTCATGCCGCCATCGACACCCACATAGGTGCGCACGCCGGGAATCGTTTTCACCGAACCGGTCGTGTACAGCGTGAGCCCCGCTTCGCCCACGATCCACCGCCCGGGTTCTATCGTTACAGTGGGCATCTTCACCGCGTTCGCCGCGCAGAAATCCGCGATGCGCGCCATCATGGGATCGGCGAAATGCGCGAGCCCCGGATCCGGATCGCCGGGCAGATACCGCACGCCGAAACCGCCGCCGAGGTTCAGTTCGCGCACCTCGTATCCGTAGCGGTCCCGCACTTCCTTCACGAGGTTCAGCACTATGTCGGTCGCCGCCACGTGCGAAAGATTTTCGTGGATCTGCGAGCCGACATGAAAATGGAATCCCGCGAAGTCGATCCATTCGGATTCGAGCACCGGGCGCATGTATTCGTCGCGCACCGAGGGATCGAGGGGAATCCCGAATTTCGAGTCGAGGCCGCCGGTCGAAATGAAACGGTGCGTGTGGCTGTCCACGCCCGGCGTTACGCGGTACAGCAGGGTTACTCGTCTGCCGCGCGCGGCGGCGATGCGCTCGAGTTCCCCCACCTCGTAGAGGCTGTCGGACACGATGCGGCCGACGCCTGAATCCACCGCGTATTCGAGTTCGGCCACCGTCTTGGAATTTCCGTGGAACACGATGCTCGCCGGATCGGTGCCCGCCGCGAGCGCGCAGTACAGTTCGCCGCCCGAAACCACGTCGATTCCGAGCCCTTCCTGCGCGACGAGCCTGCACATGTCCAGGGTCTGGAAGGCCTTGCTGGCAAAGACCGCGCGCGTGCCCGGATATTTTTCCAGGAAGTCGCGGCGGATGGCCGCGCAGCGTTCGCGCATCACGGTCTCTGACATGACGTACAGCGGCGTGCCGTAGATCGCGGCGAGTTCCTGCAGATCCGTTCCGTCGAAAAGTATCCGGTCGCCTGAGACGGTGACGCCGGTGATGTCCCTGCTCATGCGGTTTCCCCCTTCAGAAGATCGAGCGCAATGGCCGCGTTCATCGCCACGCCGATCGGCAGGCAGTCCTCGTCTATGTCGAAGCGGTCCGAGTGCAGCGGCGCATCGATGCCCCTCGCCGCGTTGCCGCAACCGAGGTGGTAGAAGGCGCCGGGACGCTCTGCGACAAAATACGAAAAATCCTCGACACCCATGCTCGGCGCCTTGCGCCATTGCACGTTGCGCGATCCGACGATGCGGTCCGCCACCGCGGCGATACGGTCCACCACCGCATCATGGTTCACGAGCGCACGGTACCCGGGCCGGACAAGGGTTTCGCCCGAGCCCCCGAATGCCGCGCAGACATGTTCCACCACCGCGCGCACGCGGCCTGCGAGCATGGCGCGAACCGCGGGGTCGGTGGTCCGTATCGTGCCGGTCATTCTGACCTCGTCGGCCACGATGTTGTTGCGGGTGCCGCCCCGGATCGTCCCGATGGTGATCACCGCCTCGGACAGCGGCGACACGTTGCGCGACACGATGGAATGAAGTCCGTCCAGCACCTTTCCGGCGATCATGATCGCGTCGATGCCTCGGTCCGGATACGCGGCGTGCGCGCCCTCGCCGCGGACCGCCACCTCGAGATAATCGGAAGACGCGTTCAGCGCCCCGTGCTTCAGCTCGACCATGCCGACCTGCACGTCGGGCATGACATGGAGCCCGATCACGTAATCCACGCGGGGATTTTCCAGCGCGCCGTCGGCGATCATCTTCTCGGCGCCGCCGTCGGTCTCCTCGGCGGGCTGGAACAGGAATTTCACGCTTCCGGAGAGGAGGTGGCGCCGCTCGGAAAAATACTTCGCCGCGCCGAGCGCGCAGGTCATGTGCGCGTCGTGCCCGCAGGCGTGCATGTACCCGTCGCGGCGCGAGCAGTACGGCCGCGCCTTGTCTTCCTGCACCGGCAGCGCGTCCATGTCGGCGCGGATGGCCACCACCGGACCGGGATGCGCGCCTTGTATGAGCGCCACGATGGACGTGCGGCGCCGGGCGTACGATATGCCCATACCGTCCAGGAAGGCGCAGACCGCGTCCTGGGTGAGACGCTCCTCATCGCCCGGTTCGGGTATCGCGTGCAGGGTTCGCCGCGCCTTGACCAGCCACTCGCGCATGGCTTTCGCGTCTTCGAGCGGATGCAGGAAATCGAGCGGATGTGCGAAATCGAGCGCCATCATGTTCTCCCGATCGATGCAAGGAAATCGGGGGCGAAGCGCCCCTCGTAGATTTTTTTCACCGGTCCGGTCATGAACACGGTATCATCCGTCATCTCCACCACGATGGTGCCGCCCGGCATGCGCACTTTCACCGTGCCGCCGGTAAGACCGAGCCTGCGCGCGGCGCTGGCCGCGGCGCAGGACGAGGATCCGGAAGCCAGGGTGTAGCCCGCGCCGCGCTCCCAGATTTCTATGCGGATTTCATCGCGCGCGAGCACCTGCATGAACTGCACGTTGGTGCGTTCTGGAAAAAGGGCCTCGCATTCCGCCAACGGGCCGTAGCGCCTGGCCAGGTCCGGACCGGTCGCGTCCACCAGAAGGACGCAGTGGGGATTGCCCATGGAAACGGCGGTGGCCCTGAATTCGCGATCATCGAGCCGCAGAGGCCGGTCGATGAATTCATGATCGTCCGTGCAGAGGTGGTGCCGTCGCGCGGAAAAATCGGCCGGCCCCATGTCCACGCGGTACATGCCGGCCGCCGCATCGACAAGCCGCGCCGATACCGTGCCGCCTTTCGTGGCGATGGAAAATCCCGCTGGATCGACCAGGCCGCGCTCCACGAGGTATGCGGCGAAAATGCGCACGCCGTTGCCGCTCTTCTCGGCTTCCGAGCCGTCGGGGTTGAAAATCCGCAGGCGCGGCGCTCGGGCGCCCGGCGCATCGTGCAGGGGACCGTATAAAATGCCGTCGGAGCCGGGGCCGTAATTGCGGTCGCATATCGCGCGCACCTCTTCGGGCGTACAAGCGAGCGCAAAATGCGTCGGATCCACGACGATGTAATCGTTGCCCAGCCCGTGGTACTTGGAAAATTGCATCCCGCGCGCGCTCATGCCGATCCTCCCGGGCCGCAGGGCTGCCCCGTCCCGCTCCGGTCGGCGCGCGGGATGCGCTTCCCGAGCCCGCAGGCCACTTCGTAATCGATCGTGCCCAGGAGGGCGGCGATCTCGGAGACCGGCAATTCCGGTCCGCCGAGCACCAGCACCTCGTCGCCTTCGCGCGCGCCGGGTATGTCGGTGACGTCGATCATCAGGTTGTCCATGCAGACGCGCCCCACCTGCGGCGCGCGCGCGCCGCGCAGGAATACGGCGGCGCGGTTCGAAAGCGCGCGCGGATAGCCGTCTCCGTATCCGATCGGCAGGACCGCGATGCGCGATTCGCGCGCGGCGAAGAATGTCCGCCCGTAACTGACCGATTCGCCCGCGCTTACCGTCTTCAGCATGGTGATCCGCGTCACCAGCCTGAGGGCGGGCTTGAATCCGGCAGGCAGCGGAATCGCGGGAGAGGGCGACAGGCCGTACAGGAGGACGCCGGGGCGCACCATGTCCAGCCACGATTCCCGAAAATTAAGGAGCGCGCCCGAAGCGGCCATGTGCAGCATTTCCGGGCGCGGGGCAAATTCGGTAAATGCCCGCACCGCATCCATGAAACGCGAAAGCTGCACCCGCGCGAAATCGCTTCCCGGCACGTCGGCATCCGCGAAATGCGAGAACATGCCCTCTATGCGCAGTCCGCCGAGCCCGGCCGCCAGGCGCGCGAACGCGGGCACCGCAGCGGGCAGCAGGCCCAGGCGGTTCATACCCGTATCCACCTTCACGTGCACCGGCACCCGCACTCCCCGCCTGATCCCCTCCTCCGAGAGGGCTCGCGCGAGATCAGGCTCGAACACCGCGTGCGTTATGCGATTCGCTACCGAGACCGGGGCGTTCGCAGGATCGCAGTGCCCCAGCACGAGGATCGGCGCGTCGATCCCCGCCTCGCGCAGTTCGAGGGCCTCTTCGAGCAGGGCGACGCCGAGCATGTCGGCGCCCGCCGCCGCGAAGGCCCTGGCGGCGCGCAGCGCGCCGTGACCGTAGCCATCGGCTTTCACCACGGCGCAGACTTTCCGCCCCCCGCAGCGCCGCTTCGCCTCCGCCAGGTTTCCGGCGAGGGCGCCGGAATCTATCTCGGCGCGCGTGCATCTCGGGATCATCGGTTATCCTCTCCGGGCGGTGGTCATGCCCGCATCCCACAGAAAAAGATCGGCCTTTCCTCCCGGCATGATGCCGCGCGCCGGAAGCCCCAGGGCCCCGGCGGGATTGGCCGACATGGCGCGCACCGCGCGGTGCAGCGGAACGCCCGACCTCCGCGCGAAGGACGCCACGATATCCATGCCCACCCGATTGGATCCTATCAGGGTGCCGCTCTCTACATACCTGACACCATGATCGCCGGATCGCACGGCGCGTCCGAAATACCGGTAATCGCCGAAATGGAGCCCGGCGGGCACTACGGCGTCCGATGTCAGTATCAGGCGCGAATCGTCGATCCCCCTCGCGGCGAGAGCCAGGCATGCGGCGTTCACGTGCACCCCGTCGGCGTTGATTTCGGCCCAGATATCCCGGCGCGTAAAGGGCAGGTTGGCCAACCCTCCGGCCCCGCGATGGTCTATCCCCGACATAGCGTTGAAAAGGTGCGTCACCGAAAAGGGCTGATCCGGCAGCGCGGCTGCATCGAGCGCGCAGGCGGAGTGCCCCATCGAGGGCAGCACGCCGGCCGCCTTCAGCGCGGGATAGAGCGCCTCGACCCCCGGCAATTCGGGCGCCAGCGTCATGATCCTGAGCGTGCCCTTCGCGGTTTCGATGATGCGCGACAGAAGTTCAGGCGAGGGATCGGCGATGCATTCGAGGGGAATGCCGCCCTTGCGTTCCGGATTCACGAAGGGCCCCTCGATATGGATGCCGGGAATCACGGTTCCGAAGAGCCCCGATTCGAGGATGGCGCCCGAGAGCCTGCCCACCACCGCGGAATCCCACAAGATGGTCGGCACGAAGGCTGACACGCCCTTGGCGGCGAGCCGCTCCGCGAGTTCCACGAGCTGCGCGCCCGACTCCACCATCTCGAACCCGGTGCCGAAGGCGCCGTGGATGTGCATTTCCACGAGGCCGGGAACGGCGAACATTCCCGTGCCGTCGACGACGGGCAGGCCGCCTGAGTCCGCGACTCCCGTGCCGAAAACCAGGGCTCCAGAAGCGTCGCGGAGTTCCGCATAAAGCCCGTCCCTGATGACAAGTTCGGATGAATCCACGACCCGATCGGGTAGGACCGCCGCGGCCCCGCGAATCAGGCAAGATGCAGTGCGCATATGCGGCAATTGTGTCGGCGGGGGCACCTTCGTGTCCAGTACGCGCCGGCAGTGGACCCTCCGCCCGTTCCGCGGTAGGGTTGCGCACATGAGCGCCACCGGAAACCACGACAGCTACCGCTTCATAGCCCTCGACCTTGACGGCACCGTGCTGGACGCATCCTACCGCGTGTCGCCCGCGGTCCGCGAAGCACTGGAAAACGCCCGCGACCGCGGTTTCAGGATCATCGTATCCACCGGCCGCGTCTACGCCGCCACGCGTCCCCACGCGGAAAAACTTGGCCTCGTGGACGGGTACGTCTGCTCCAACGGCGCCGACGTCTACGACTCGGACGCGCGCCGCATCGCCCGCCACCACCTGGGCGAACGTGAATCGCGCGCGCTGGCGGCCCTGTCGCGGCGCCATGCCTCGCTCCTGACCCCCTACCTGGACGACGCCTGGTACTACGAGCGCGAAACGCCCTACGTGGCGCGCTACGAGTCGCGCACGGGATTCCGCGGGCTGCGCGCCGGTTTCGACACCCTGCCCTCCTTCGAATTCACCAAATGCATTTTCCATGACGAACCCGCCGCCCTCGCGCCGATCGCCGCGGATATCCAGGCCACCCTCGGCGACTCCGTCCGGGCGGTCTACTCCTCGCCCTTCATGCTCGAGGTGATGGCGCCGGACATTTCCAAATCCAGGGGCCTGGCCGAATGCCTGGCGCGCATGGGCGGCGGCCTGGAACAAACCATCGCCTTCGGCGACGCGGAAAACGATCTGGACATGCTGCTCGCGGCGGGCATCGGCGTGGCCATGGGAAACGCTTCGGATGAAATGAAACGCGCCGTCGGGCGCGTGGCGCCGTCGGTGGACGATGACGGCGTGGCGGTCTGGCTTTCGGAATTTTACGGATCGAGGTAGCGGCGCCGGAGGCCGCGGGCGCGGCTGGTGCCGGCCAATCCGGCCATGCCGCGCCTTGACCCCTCACGATCCGGACGGCTAGTATGCCTCTCGGCCCTTCATGCCGGGGTGGTGGAATCGGTAGACACCAGGGACTTAAAATCCCTTGCTGCGCAAGCGGCGTGCGGGTTCGATGCCCGTCCCCGGCAATCGTTTCAGGCGGGCGGCGCGCCGAGTTTCCTGTCCAGCGCGCGCAGCCCCAGAAGGTAGCTGTCCAGGCCGAATCCCGAAATCTGGCCCGCGCAGACCGCGGCGGTCACCGAGCGGTGCCGGAATTCCTCGCGCGCGTGGATGTTGCTGCAGTGCACCTCTACCGCGGGCAGGGCGACGGCGGCGATCGCGTCACGCAGCGCGTAGCTGTAGTGCGTCAGCGCGCCGGGATTTATCAGGATGCCCTGCGCCCAACCCCGCTCCTGGTGGATCCAGTCGACGATCTGGCCTTCCCAATTGGATTGCAGGCACTTCAGTTCGAGCCCCAGCTCCGACGCCAGGCCGCGCAGCGCCGCGTTCACGTCGTCCAGCGTAAAGCTTCCGTATACCCCGGGCTCGCGCGTGCCGAGCAGGTTCAGGTTGGGGCCGTGCAATACCAGTACATGCTTCATGGCGGTGCTCCGCGGTTCAGGTGCCTTCGCAGGCCAGCTCGTCCATCCGCCTGAGGCGCCGCGAAAGGTCGCGCGCCAGGTTCATGATGATGAGCGCGAAGGTTTTGGCGTCTACCTTGAATATTTCGTAGATGGCGCGGTTGGTTATGGTGACGGTTTCGGTCGGTTCCAGCACGCGGATCGAGGCGATGGCGGGCATGGTGTCGATGAGTTCCATTTCTCCGAAGGTTTCGCCCTCGCCGAGCTGCACGATCGGCACGCCGGAGCGCTCGACCTCGACCTTTCCGGAGAGTATGAAGAAAATCCGGTCGTTGGGTTCACCCTGCCGCATGGCGGATTCGCCGGGATTGAAGCTCTGGCGGCCGAACAGCGGCAGGATCTTTTCCAGCTGTTCGGGAAGGACGCCGCCAAAGAGCGAGTATTTCTGAAGCGAGTCGGATTCGATCACGGCACAGGTCTCCCGTGTGGAGTTTATACTACATAGTAGGGTCGCGGAACGAATTGCGCAATCGGCCGGGACGCATTTTCAGGGTGCCGGCGCCTCGTTCGCCGCTCGGGCCGGCGCTTCGTTGGCGACGCCGAAGGGCACGTGCACGCAGGCGCCGCCCGGCCATGGCCCGGAAAGGTGGTCCAGTTGGTCGTCGAAAAACAGGTGCGGGCGGAAGGCTTCCAGCACGCGCCGCTTTTCGATGCCGCCCAGGAAGAAGGTTTCGTCGGCCCGGATGCCCCAGGATGCCAGCGTCGTGACCAGGCGTTCGTGCGCGGGCGCGTTGCGCGCGGTGATGATCGCCGTGCGGAGCCCGGAGACTTCCGGATTGCGCTGCAGCGCGGCGATGCCCTCCAGGAAGGGCTTCAGGGGGCCCGGGTCCAGGGGTTCGTCCGCGTGCATGGTTTCCGACAGCGCGAACGCTTCCATGCCGCCCTTCGAGCGGTACACGCGCTCCGCCTGGTCCCCGGCGAGCACCCCGTCGAAATCGAAGGCAATCCGCAGATCCGCATCATCGATACGAAGATCCGCCTCGCCTGATTTCCGGATCGAGGGGACATCGCCCGAATCCTGCGGGGCGGCGGCGCAGGGAAGCACGCGGCCCGCCGGGTAGCCCGCCGCGATGGCGGCGCGCACGTCGTCCTGATCGGCGGAGAGGAACAGGCGCGCGTTGAACGCTTCCAGATAGCGGTACGGCGCGCCTCCGTCAAGAAATGCCGCGCGCTCGATCCCGAGACCTGCGCGGCGGATGGATTCGAACACGCGCAATCCGGCGTCGGGATCGTTCCTGGAAAGGAGGACCACTTCGACGGGGCCCGCGCCGCGCGGGAACGCGGCGTTCAGCGCCAGGTAGCGGCGTATGAACGCGAAAGCGGGCCCGGGCACCAGGGGCACGTCGCGGCGCTCGCGCATCCATGCCCGGTAGGCGCCCTCGCCCTCCCGGCGGAACACGGCATCGGATTCGGACAGGTCGAACAGCGCGCTCGAAGCGACCGCGATGACCAGCTTGTCGCCTATGGGATAGGCCATCAGCGCTTGCCGGCCTCGTAGATTTCGCCCGCGGCCTTCGGCCCCACCGACTTGCCGGCGAACACCCAGAGCGCCAGGATCGTCAGCACGTAGGGAAGCAGGTAGAAGAATTCCAGCGGCAGGCCGGCCAGGAAGCGTATGTCCTTGGCGTAGAGCGACAGCGCGGTGGAAAACCCGAAAAAGAGCCCCGCGCCCAGCACGCCGAAGGGATTCCACTTGCCGAACACCAGCGACGCCAGGGCGATGAAGCCCGTGCCGTGTATGGTGGACTGCGTGTACTGGATGTCCGCCGTGAGCACCATGGTGCCGCCCGCCAGACCCGCCAGCGCGCCCGAGACCAGCACGCCCACATAGCGCATGGCGCGCACGGAAATGCCCATGCTCGCGGCAGCCTGCGGGTGCTCGCCGCAGGCCCTCATCCTGAGGCCGAAGCGCGTGCTGTACACGGTGAACCAGGTTATCAGCACCAGGCCGACGGCGACGAAGAATGTCGGGTAGTTCTCTATGAACAGCATCCTGCCCAGCATGGGTATGCGGTCAAGCAGGGGTACCGTGATCTTCTGCATGCCCGAGGAAAAGGCCCGCGTGCGCTGCTGCCGGAACAGGATCTGGCAGAGGTACACGGTCAGCCCTCCCGCCAGGATGTTCAGGGCGGTGCCCGAAATCACCTGGTTGGCTTTCAGGTCGATGCTGGCGAAGGCGTGCAGCAGGCTGAACAGCATGCCCGCGGCCAGCGCGGCCGCCAGCGCGATCCAGGGCGCCGCCGGATTGCCCGCCTCTTCGAGGAACACGGTGACGCTGGCCGCGGTGAAGGCGCCCACCATCATGATGCCCTCCAGGGCGATGTTGACGATGCCGGAGCGTTCGCTGAACAATCCGCCGAGCGCTGCCATGATGATCGGCGTGGCGAACATGAGGGCGATCGGTGTCATTTCGAGAAACATGGTGAACGTCATACCGCGGCCCCCTCGCCGATCTCCGCGTTGCGCCGCTTGCGGCCCTCCAGCGCGGTGACGAGCGCCTTTATGCCGTGCTGCATGGCGACGAACAGCACGATCGACGCCTGGATGATGCCCGCGATTTCGCGCGGTATCCCCTGCGACTGCATCAGCGGCTGGGCGGCCTTGAGCATGCCGAACAGGAGGCCCGCCAGCAGGCTGCCGATCGCCTCGTTGCTGCCCACCAGGGCTACCGCGATGCCGTCGAATCCGTAGCCTTCGGAAGCCGGCAGGGCGCGCCCGAAGCTGAAGGTGCCGTTGTTTATGATGACGCCCGCCAGGCCCGCGAAGGCGCCGGCGATGGTCATGGACAGGATGATGTTGCGGTTCACCTTCATGCCGGCGTAGCGCGCGCCTTCCTTGTTGAAGCCGACCGCGCGCAGCGAATAGCCGAAGGTGGTCCGGTTGATGATGACCGAGAAGGCGACCAGGGCGAGGATGACCGGCACGAAGCCCCAGTTCAGCCGCGAGCCTGAGGTCAGTTTTTCGAGCGCGGGATCCTTCAGCAGGGCGGTCATGGGGAAGGCCGCGGTCTTCACGCGGTCCACCGATCCGAACACGTGCAGCACCATGAAATTGTTCAGGTGGAAGGCCACGTAGTTCAGCATGATGGTGACGACGACTTCGTGGACATTGTACCTGGCCTTGAGGAAGCCTGGAATGGCGCCCCAGAGCGCGCCGGCGGCCAGGCCCGCCAGGATGACCAGCGGCAGGTGCACGAACGTGGGCGCCTGGATCAGAAGCGAGGCCGCCGTGGCGGCGATGGCGCCCACCATCATCTGCCCCTCGGCGCCGATGCTGAACAGGCCGGTGCGCGAGGCGAAGGCGAAGGCCAGGCCCGTCAGGATTATGGGCATGGACTGGATGACGAATTCGCCGATATAGCGCGGGGTGAAAGGCAGTTTTCCGGTGATATCCAGGCCGGTCAGCGCGCGGATCATGGCCTGGAACATTCCCGCGGGCGACCTTCCGGTGGAAAGCACGATGAGGGACCCCAGCACGAAGCCGAGCACCACTGACACGAGCGGCAGTACGATCTTTTCGGTGCGTCTGGTCATCGGACCGCCTCCGCGGCGGTTCCGGCCGCCGGCTTCGTCCAGGAACCCGACATCATCAGGCCCAGGGTATTTTCGTCGGCATCCTTCGCGTCGACGATGGCTACGATGCCGCCCGCGTGGATCACCGCTATGCGGTCCGACACGTCCATTATCTCGTCCAGTTCGAGCGACACGAGCAGGATGGCCTTGCCCTTGTCGCGCTCGGCGATGATGCGCCGGTGGATGTACTCGATGGCGCCCACGTCCAGGCCGCGCGTCGGCTGGGCGATGACGAAGACCGCGGGCGAGCGGTCCACCTCGCGGGCCACGATTGCCTTCTGCTGGTTGCCTCCGGACATGGAGCGGGCGGGCGTGGCGCCGCCCTGGCCCGATCGCACGTCGAACTCGCCGATGAGGCGGTCGGCGTTCTTCCTGATGGCGGCCTTGTCAAGGAAGCCGCGGCGCGCGTAGGGCTTTTCGTAATAATCGTGGATGACGAGGTTTTCGTCGAGGTTGAAGTCCAGGATGAGGCCGTGGCGGTGCCGGTCCTCGGGGATGTGCCCCAGGCCGAGGTCGCAGCGTTCCTTGATGCTGGCGTGGGTGATGTCGCGGTCGCGCAGGCGGATCGAGCCGCTCTCCGGCCGTTCGAGCCCGGTGAGGGCCTGCACGAGTTCGGTCTGGCCGTTGCCGTCGATGCCGCAGAGGCCCAGGATTTCTCCGGCCCGCAGTTCCAGCGACAGGTTGCGCACGCCGAGCACGCCCTTCTGGTTCTTCACGTTCAGGCCCTCGATCCGCAGGAGGACCTCTCCCGGCGCGGGCGGACCCTTTTCGACATGGAAACTGACTTCGCGCCCGACCATCATTTCGGCCATGCGCTCTTCGGAGGTTTCGGAAACCCGAGCCGACCCGACGCACTTGCCGCGGCGCAGGACCGTGCAGACATCGGCGACTTCCTTGATTTCCTTGAGCTTGTGCGTGATCAGGAGGATGGTTTTGCCTTCCGCGACCAGGCGCCGCATGATGTGCATGAGTTCCACGATTTCCTGCGGCGTGAGGACCGCGGTGGGTTCGTCGAAGATGAGGAGCTCGGCGTCACGGTACAGCATTTTCAGGATTTCGACACGTTGCTGCATGCCTACGGAAATGTCGTCTATGCGCGCGTCCGGATCCACCGCCAGGCCGTAGAGCTTGGAGATTTCCCGCACCTTGGCGCGCGCGGCGCGCAGGTCGATGACCGGGCCGCGGTGCGGTTCCTGCCCGAGTATGATGTTTTCCGTTACGGTGAAATTGTGCACGAGCTTGAAGTGCTGGTGCACCATGCCGATGCCGAGCGCGGTGGCGGCGTTCGGATCGCTGATGCGCACCTGTTTTCCGCGTATGCGGATGCTGCCGGAATCCGGCTGGTACAGGCCGAAAAGGATGCTCATCAGCGTGGATTTGCCGGCGCCGTTTTCCCCCAGGAGGGCGTGTATGCTGCGCTCCTGCACTTGCAGGGTGATATCGTCGTTGGCACGGATGCCGGGGAAATCCTTGGTGATGCCGAGCATCTCTATGACAAAGCCCACGTTTTGTCTCCCGAACCGGCAGGAGCCGGTCCGGGGAGTATAGCATGGTTTCCCCGCGGGCTCAAAAGCCGCCGCTTCGATCCGATCACAAAAAAAGCTGCCCGGGCAACAACCCGGACAGCCTTTTCCGCGGCGCCTGCAGTACCGCGATGGGGCGAGGCGGCGCGATTACTTCGCGGGAACCTCGGAAACCTTGAGCTTGCCGGACTTGATCTGGGCGGCGTACTCGTTGACCTTCTTGACCATGTCGTTGGTCAGGTTGGGGTTCTTCGCGGGGATGCCGACGCCGTCGTTGGCCAGCGAGAAGGTGAACACCTGGCCGCCGGGGAACTTGCCGTCCTTGGTCAGCTTGGCGATCTGGTAGGCCGCCACGTCCACGCGCTTCATCATGGAGGTGAGCACC
Source organism: uncultured Treponemataceae bacterium (assembly GCA_964428265.1). Lineage (GTDB taxonomy): Bacteria > Spirochaetota > Spirochaetia > Treponematales > Rectinemataceae > CAYRXK01. The sequence continues at coordinate 2,189 of CAYRXK010000042.1, read as the reverse complement.
GCGGACTTGTTGCCGTAGGCGCCGTCGGAGTACTGGTCCTTGTCGACGCCGATGGCCCAGCGGGTATCGCCCTTCTGCGAGCGTTCCTTGGCTTCCTTGATCATGCCGTTTCCGGTACCGCCGGCCGCGTGGAAGATGATGTACGCGCCCGCGTTGAACTGCTTCTGCGCCAGGGCCTGGCCCTTGGCCGGATCGCCGAAGTCGCCCGCGTAGTCGACCAGGATCTTCATGGAAGGATCGACCGCCTTCACGCCCTGCTCGAAACCGGCCTGGAAGCGCTCGATCAGCGGGAACTGCATGCCGCCGAGGAAGCCGAGGACGTTCTTCTTGTCGGCCTTGGCCTTGAGGGCGGCCGCGACGCCGACGAGGAAGGAGCCTTCGTGCTCGGCGAATACCGCGTTGGCGACGTTCGGCACGAGCTTGCCGTCCTTGTCCTGCACGACGGAGTCGATGATCATGAACTTCTGCTGCGGGTACTTGCCGGCGACTTCGAGCATGGCGTTGTTGAACAGGAAGCCGGGGGCCACGATGAGGTCCAGCTTTTCGTCCGAGAAGGTGGAGAGGTTGGGCACGTAGTCGGCTTCGGCCGACGACTGCAGGTACTTGTAGTCGTTCTTGCCGAGCTTGAGGTCCTTGGCGAACTTGAGCACGCCTTCCCAGGTGCCCTGGTTGAAGGACTTGTCGTCGATGCCGCCGACATCGGTTACGAGGCCGACGCGGAACTGGCCGAAGACGGGAGCCGCCGCGAGCAGGGCGACGGCGAGGAGCAGCAACGCTTTCTTCATGGATTCCCTCCTATCGGGATGAAACGGAGGGCCGGAAATCGCATATCTCGTTCCCGGCCCCGGAAAGATCAAGGTAAATAGTAATTCCGGCTACCCGCGGTGTCAACGCAAATCGCGCGCGTGAACCGGCCGCGCCGCCGATCAGGAACCGGTGACGATCGCCACGCCGGACGAGGCGCCGATGCGGTCCGCGCCGGCTTCCAGCATGGCGATGGCGTCGGCGCGGGTGCGGACGCCGCCGGAAGCCTTCACTTTCATCGCGTCGCCCACGGTGGCGCGCATCAGGCGCACGTCCTCGACCGTGGCGCCGCCCGTGCCGAAGCCGGTGCTGGTTTTCACGAAGCGGGCTCCGGCGGCCATCGCGGCCTTGCAGGCGCGCTCCTTTTCGGCGTCGGTCAGGTAGCAGGTTTCGATGATCACCTTGACCAGGGCCTTGCCTGAGGCCTGCACCACCGCGCGGATATCGGCCTCGACGGCCGCCCAGTCGCCCGACTTGGCCAGACCGATGTTGATCACCATGTCGATCTCGGCGGCGCCCTGCGCCACGGCCAGCCTGGCCTCCTCGGCCTTCACGGACGAATCGTTGGCGCCCAGGGGAAAGCCGATGACCGTGCAGACCAGCACCGTCGATCCGGCGAGCGCGCGCGCGCAGGCGGGCACCCAGCAGGGATTCACGCACACCGTGGCGAATTTGTGCGCCTTCGCTTCGGCGCAGAGCGCCTGGATCTGCGCCTCGGTGGCGGTGGCTTTCAGCAGGGTATGGTCGATCGCCGCGGCGATCCGCTCGGAAGTCCAGTTCTCGTGCATGGTTGCTCTCCTTTTTCGGAATGTTATATTTCGAAGCGCCGCGCGAGGTATTCGCGCCGCGTGGCCACGAGTTCCTCGAGCTCGGCCAGCATGCGCGGGTCGGCGAGCTTCGCGATGGGAAATACGTGCGCCTCGGTTTCGTCGGTGTAGCGCCTGATGAAGGCGACGTCGGTGACGTAGCCCAGGCTTATCATGTTGGAAATGCGGTCGGCCGATTTCAGGACGCGCGCCTGCGGCGACCCGAAATCCCGGATGCGCGCCAGGAACTCCACCTTGGTTTCGATCGACCGGCGGGTTACCTCGAGCACCAGCTTGTAGACGTCCATCGACTCGGGATCGATGCCGAGGATGAGGTCGCGGTCGATGTCCGGCACGTCCTCTATCAGGTCGTGGATGCAGGATGCCTTGAGGACGACGGAATCGATGTAGCCGTAGTCGATGAGGATGGCCATGGTGTCCAGCTGGTGCCGGAACATGTTGCCGCCGGAGCGGCGGCGCTTGCCGATCAGCGAGCTGGCGAGCTGGATGTAGGGGGCCAGGTGCATGTCCTTCAGGCGCAGCATCTGCAGCTCGTTCATCGGCGCCGATTCCTGCGCG
>CAYRXK010000041.1:0-23971 GCA_964428265.1 uncultured Treponemataceae bacterium | reverse complement strand
AAACGGAAGGGCCCTGGTATTTCAGGGCCCTCCGCGAAGACGGCAAGGTGGCGTACCAGCTATTGCGGCGCGCGGTCGCGCCGTAGCGCGATCACGCCGCAGCGCGACCGCGCAACCGACGCCTCACTCCAGCACGCCGTAAATCCGGCGCACGCCCGCCGACGAACTCTGTTCCTTCTGCACGCGGAATTTGCCCAGGCTGCCGGTGCGCGCCACGTGGGGGCCGCCGCAGACTTCCTTGGAAAAATCGCCCATCGTGTACACCTTCACCACCGCCTCGTACTTTTCGCCGAACAGCGCGGTGGCGCCGGCGGCCTTCGCGGCCTCCAGCGGCATCATTTCCATCGTCACGGACAGGTCTCGCGCGATTTGCTCGTTCACGATCGCCTCGACCCGGGCGATTTCTTCCTTCGTCATCGGCGCGGGGTGCGAAAAGTCGAAGCGCACGCGCTCGGCCGTGATGTTGGAGCCCTTCTGCGCGACATGGTCGCCCAGGACCATTTTCAGGGCCTTGTGCAAAAGGTGCGTCGCGCTGTGGTACCTGGTGGCGGTCTCGGAATGGTCGGCCAGGCCGCCCTTGAACACCTGCTCGCTGCCGGCGCGCGACAGGTCCTGGTGCTTCTTGTAGGCTTCGTCGAACTCGCTCCGGTTCACGGTCATGCCGTTTTCGGCGGCAAGCTCCTCGGTCAGCTCGATGGGGAAGCCATAGGTGTCGTACAGCTTGAAGGCCAGGCGCCCGGACATGACCTTGCGCGGGTCGCGCAGCAGGTTGGGCAGCATCTTGGCGAACTCGTGCTCGCCCTTCTGCAGGGTCTCCAGAAATTTCTCTTCCTCGCGCTTCAGCTCGTCCAGGATCTTGGCGCGGTTTTCGGCCAGCTCGGGGTAGGGCGCGGCGTAGTTGTCGATAACCACCGCGGCCGGCTCGGACAGGAAGGTGCGCTCGATCCCGAGCTTGCGGCCGTGGCGCACCGCGCGGCGGATGATGCGCCGCAGGACGTAGCCTGCGCCCACGTTGGAGGGGCTGACGCCTTTCGGATCGCCCAGGATGAAGGTGGCCGTGCGCACGTGGTCGGCGATGATGCGGAAGGACTTGTCGGTTTCCGCGTCGTTGCCGGCATCGCCGTAGGTCTTGCCTGAAATGGCGCCCAGGCAGGCCAGGATGGGCGTGAAGGCCTCGGTCTCGTAGACCGATTTCTTGCCCTGCAGCATGGCCACGGTGCGCTCGATGCCCATGCCGGTGTCCACGCAGGGGGCGGCCAGAGGTTCGTACACGCCGTCCTTGTTCTTGTTGTATTGCATGAAGACGTCGTTCCAGACTTCGAAGTACTTGCCGCAGTGGCAGCCGGGCCTGCAGTCGGGACCGCAGGCGGCCTTGCCGGTGTCCACGAACATCTCCGAGTCGGGGCCGCAGGGGCCGGTTTCGCCCGCGGGGCCCCACCAGTTGTCCTCGCGCGGCAGGAAGTGGATGCGCTCCGGCGGGATGCCCAGGCCCTTCCAGATCTCCGCCGACACGTCGTCGCGCGGGATGCCCTCTTCGCCGGCGAACACGGTGACGGACAGCCTTTCCACCGGAATGCCCAGATAGTCGGGGCTGGTCAGGAATTCGTAGGACCAGGTCAGGGCTTCCTTCTTGAAGTAGTCGCCCAGGGACCAGTTGCCCAGCATCTCGAAGAAGGTCAGGTGCGAGGGATCGCCGACCGCCTCGATATCGCCCGTGCGGATGCATTTCTGGTAGTCGGTCAGGCGCTTGCCCGCCGGGTGGGGTTCGCCCAGCAGGTAGGGCACCAGCGGGTGCATGCCCGCCGTGGTGAACAGGACGGTGGGATCATTTTCCGGAATCAGCGATTTGCCGGAAATTTCCGCGTGTCCGCGCGATTTGAAGAACTCGATGTATTTCCTGCGTAATTCATGGATGGTAATGGCCATGCGGCGGAGTGTACGGCAGGACGCCGAGGCCCGTCAATATTTCGCGCGAAGCGCCTCGATCCGATATTGAACGAACGTTCATTCAGTCATACACTATGCACGGGAGGAATGCCGTGCGCGTACTGATAACCGGAGCTTTCGGAAACGTGGGCCGCAGCACCGTGGCCGCCTGCCTGGCGTCGGGCTTCGAGGTGACCATCATGGAAGCGCCGGGCGCGGTGGCAAGGCCCGATCGGTCAATGCGCGCGCTGCTGCGCAGTCCCTGGAAGGGCTGCAGGATCGTGGCCGGCGATGTCCGGTCGCCGGATGACGTGGCGCGCGCCTTCGCCGCCTGCGGAGATGGCGGGAGCGAAGGCGAGCACAATGGCGGAGCCGGCCCCGACGCGGTCATCCACCTGGCGGGCATCATACCCCCGCGCATCCTGCGCGACCCGGATTTCGGATGGGACGTGAACGTGAACGGCACCCTCACCCTGATACGGGCCTGCGCCCGCCTGGCCCGCCCTCCCCGCTTCGTGCTGGCGTCCAGCATCGCCATCTACGGAGATCGCCTGGCACGCTGGTGGATCGACTCGGGCGACAGGCCCGAACCCGATGATCTCTATGGAAGATCCAAGGTCGAGTGCGAACGGATCCTGCGCGAATCGGGCCTGCCGCAGGTCATCCTGCGGCTTTCCTACGTGGTGTGGGCAAAGTGGCTGCCCCTGGACACCACCATGTTCGACGTGCCGCCCGCCACCCGGCTTGAGGTGGTGCACACCGACGACGCCGGGCGCGCCTTCGCGGCGGCGGCGATGGCGCCGGGGATCGAGGGGCGGATATTGGACATAGGCGGCGGCGCATCCTGCAGGACCAGTTTCCGCGCCTACCTGGACCGCATGTTCAGGCTCTTCGGCCTGGGCGATTCGCGCTTCCTGGGCGACCACCTGTTCGCCCGCGGCGATTTCCACTGCGGCTGGTACGCGGATTCGGACGAGGCCGAGGAGCTCCTGGGATTCAGGTCCAGGACGCTGGAAGATTATTACGATGAAGTGCGCTGGGAAACGAGGTTCCTGCGGCCGGCGGCGCGGCTGGCGGCGCCGGCCGTGCGCGCCTGGCTCAGCGCAGCAAGTCCCCGGCGATCAGGCCGACAAAGTCCGTCACCTCGTCCTGCCTGATGCCCAGCGGCGCCCTGGACGCAAGCCGCACCGTTTCCAGGCTGCCCAGCAGCAGCACCGCGATGCCCACCCTGATCCTGAGCGCGTCCGAGGAGCGCAGGGGCAGTGCGGCTTCCAGCAGGGAAGCGAGCCTATCTAGCTTTTCGCCGAGACGGGTGCCGCGGCCCGCCTCCGACACCAGGATCGTGATCAAGTCGACATCCACGAACAATGACGGCAGCGCCTCGCGCACCAGGAAGTCCAGCCGGGCCGCGGCGGTTCCCGCGCGCCCGATCCCCATTTCCAGGGATGCGGCGAACTCTCCCCAGCCTTCCTCGACTATGGATTCCATCAGGGCCGATTTTCCGTCGAAATATGTATACAGGCTGCCGACCGGCACCTTCGCGGCTTCGGCGATCCTGGTCATGGAGGTGGCGTCGTAGCCCTCCCGTGCGAACAGGACTTTCGCCTCGCGCAGGATCGAGGCGCGGCGACCGGGATCCAGCGGTTTTGACATGTCAGCGCGGCTCCGATACCGGATCGGCAGCCTGCGGGGCGACCCGGACCGTTTCCTCGCCCTCGAACAGGCCGCGCTCGCGGTTCTTGCGCACGGCATTCCAGGGAAACACGCGGCCGTTCATCGCGATCCAGACGCCGGGAGGCAGGAGCCGCGCGGCGGCGAAGGCGGTGCCGAAGTTGAATTGGGCGTCCGAGCCCTGGATGCGGTAGGGCACCATGGCGCCGGTCAGGACGATGGTCTTGTCCAGGCCGGCGGGGCCTATCAGCGCCGCGGTCAGGGTCATGGTATCCGTGCCGTGCGTGACGACTATGTGCCGTTCAGGCGCGCGGCGGCAGGCCGCGAGTACCGAAGAGCGGTTTTCGTCCTGCATCTGCAGGCTGTCGATCAGCTGGTTGAGTTCAACCTCTACCCTGACGGTGACCCGTGCCTGCGATAGGATTTCGGGAATGTTGCTGTCCTTGAAGGTCAGTTCGCCGCGGAGCTCGTCGTAGAATTTGTCGAAGGTGCCACCCGTGACGATGACGCGTACCGATTCGTCCATGGCGCACAGTATGCACGCGCCGGGCACGCGGCGGAAGTGCGTCGGCGAAGGAGGGCGGCGAAGGAGGACCGGGAAATACGACACGAAGCAATCTTTTCTTTATGGTAACTGAAAATTGCTGATTTCAAATCATTGCCGGATCATGCTTTAAACGGACCATGTTTTGGAGGGCTTGACCAAACCGGAGAAAACCGGGAAACTCTGCCCCCAGAGGAGAAACCGCAGAGGATGATATGTGCCAAACCGGGCCAGCGCCCGCGGTTCCGGCAACCCTTCCTGATACGGGTCTGCACCGGAATCGCCACGCTCTGCCTCATCACCGCACTCGGCGCGTCCTGCGCCCCTTCCACTACAGAATTCGACCCCAATATTGAATCCGAACTGCTCAAACTCGCTTCCTATCAGGATACCGACATCCCCGATCATATCGAGGCGCGGGCGCGCAAGGATGCGGTCGCCGCGTACTACGGCAATCCCCTGACCAGGGAAAACGTGGTGGCCTTCTTCACGTCCATCACCAAATCCAGGACAACCGCGCTCGCCATCCTGGAAAACGCGGTCAGCCAGCGCGTTCCGGCCAGCCTGGCCTTCGCCATCGCCTACGAGGAGAGCGAGTTCAATCCGCGCGCCTTGGGCAGGAATCCCGATTCGGTGGACAGGGGGCTGTTCCAGCTGAATTCAAAATCGTTTCCGGATTTGGCGGAAGAACGGGCCTTCGATCCGGCGGTGAATGCCCGGGTGGGACTGGAGTATTTCAAGACAATATTCGAACATGCGGGAAACGAGGTGTCCGCGCTGGCCATGTACAACGCGGGCCGCACCCGGGTGGCGCGCGGCGCCACGCCCCAGAAGACCCTCAATTACATCGCGCGGGTGCTTTCGTACGAGAAGAACATTTCAAGCCTGTTCACTGCCAAGGTGATCGCGAAGCGATCGCTTCTGCAGAAGGTGCGGTTCGGCTTGCTTACCGAAGATTCGAGCGTCGTTTTCCCCGCCCGCTGAGTCCCTTTTCTCCCGGCGCATCGGTTGACGCGGGTATCCCGGGAACCTCGGATGCGCCGGATTCTCCGGACACGGCAGGCGCGGCGGCCTTCGGCGCGGTGTCAGGCTGCGGGCCCGAAGCCGACAGCGATTCGGCGACCACCGTCATCGCATCCACCAAACTGTGCGCGTTCTGTTTTCCGAGGACGGCTATCCTGAACACCGCGGCCTCGATCAGCGCGTAGAATAGTTCCGTGGCGCCCTTCACCGAAAGCCGCGCGGAAAACTCCCCCGACCGCTTGCCTTCCAGGATGATCGCGGTGAGGATGTGCCGCATGCGGATCGTCCTGCGCCGCACGCGCAGGTCGGGATCCGATCCGGAAAGGCGCAGGTGCCCGAGGTAATCGAGAATCACGGCCAGAAGCCTGGATTCGCGTTCGCAGACGGTAACGACGATCTCGCCCACCATCACCAATTTGCGGGTCGCTCCGACCGAGGGCATGGCCACCACCGAGTTTATCTCGGCCTCGATCTTTTCCGTGAACCGCTTGATGCTGGAAGCGAAGATTTCCTTCTTGTTCTTGAAGTAGAGGTACAGGATCGTCCTGGTGATGCCGCAGCGTTCGGCAATTTTCTGGAACGTGGTATCCTCGTATCCCGAATCGACAAAGACGTCGAGTGCCTTGTCCAGGATTTCACGCTTGCGTTTTTCATGCTCCACCGCGGTCGACACTTTTACCTCCGATGCCCGATTGTGCACCAAGTACCATACTATGACCGGGGCCTTTCCAGGAAGTGATCAACCGCGGCGCTTGTCCGCGCGCCGGGGCAACGGATATAGTGGTCGCATGAAGAATATCATGCGCGTAGTGTTGTCGGAATTCGGGGAATCAGCCTCCGGGGCTCCCGTCGCGGGCGACCGCAACATGGAATTCCACGTGCATGCCGCCATCAGGAAAAGCCTGGGGCTTTCGGAAACCCTTTTCAGAACCACCGGAAATCTCGTCATCGCCGATTTCGAAGCGGCGCGGAGCTTCGCCGCCCGCGTGCGCGCCTCGGGGCTGGGGGCCTCAGCCGGCATGGGCGACCTGAGCGCCGGCAGGCTGAACGCCATGGCGCTGATCGACGAAACCCTGCACCTCGTATTCAGGCTCTACCGCGAACAGAAGGCTCCCCGCGCCCTTTCCGAGGCGAATTCGGCCCTGTCGGGGCGGCTCGGCGCGCGGGATGCGCGAGGCGTGCTGCGCGGTTTCACGGAACGATTTCCGCCTTCCGTGGTCTACTCGGGCGCGGCGGAGGCCGAAACCTGGCTCGATGCCGATACCGCCCTCGTGGCCAACCGCGACCTCGCACTCGAAGAGCTCATCCTCCTCAAACTGGCGAACGAAAATCCGGCCTTCGCGCCCTTCCGGTTCCTGTTCGACGACGGCACCCGCGAAGAAGGCGCGGCGCCCGACAGCCTTGCCGAAGCCACCCGCTACGGGGAAGCGTTCTCAACGCTGGAGGCCGCGTTCCGCGGCATGCCCGGATTCGGCCCCGCGGGAGCTTCGCTGCTGGACCTGCTGCGCGAACCTGCCCGCGCCTGCCCCGATTCGCTGGAAGGCCAGCTCCGCTGGATCATCGAGCACTGGGGCGCCAGCTTCACGCAGATAGGCGACCGCCTGCGGTCGCTGCTGGGAGGCCTTGACCTCATCGCCGAAGAGGAACGCCCGCGCTTTCCGCCCGGCCCGGGGCCCGCGTACGCGCCCGAATACCGATCGCTCAGGCACGAATACGAAAAATTCAGCCCCGACCGCGACTGGATGCCGCGCGTGGTCATGGTCGCCAAGAGCGTCCTGGTCTGGCTGCACCAGCTTTCGGTCACCTACGGCCGTCCCGTTTCGCGGCTGGATCACATACCCGACGACGAGCTGGCCATCATGGCGCATCGCGGCATCAACGCGCTCTGGCTCATCGGAATTTGGGAACGCAGCGCCGCCAGCGAGCGCATCAAGCGCTATTGCGGCAACCCCGAGGCCGCCGCGTCGGCGTACTCCCTGCACGACTACGAGATTTCCGCCGAACTCGGCGGATGGGAAGCGCTGGACCGCCTGCGCGACCGCTGCGCGCGTTTCGGAATCAAGCTTGCGGCCGACATGGTGCCCAACCACACCGGCATCGATTCGGAGTGGGTGCGCCACCGACCCGACCTGTTCGTGGGATCCGACCGCTGCCCCTTCCCGAATTACAGCTTCAACGGCCCGGACCTTTCCGGCGATCCGGATATCGGCATCTGGCTCGAGGACCACTATTATTCCCGTTCGGACGCCGCGGTCGTATTCAAGCGGCTGGATCGCCGCTCGGGCCAGGTGCGCTACCTGTACCACGGCAACGACGGCACGGGCATGGCCTGGAACGACACCGCGCAGATCGATTTCCTGAATCCCGCCGCGCGCGAGGCGGTCAAGGAACGCATCCTGCATGTGGCGCGGCATTTCGGCATCATCCGCTTCGACGCGGCGATGGTCCTGGCCAAGCAGCATATACGCCGGCTCTGGTACCCCGCCCCCGGCTCGGGCGGGGCCATCCCCTCGCGCTCAGCGCACGCGATGGACGACGCGCAGTTCGACCTCGCAATTCCGCAGGAATTCTGGCGCGAGGTGGTGGATCTCTGCGCCCGCGACGCGCCGGACACCCTGCTGCTCGCCGAAGCCTTCTGGATGATGGAAGGCTACTTTGTCCGCACCCTGGGCATGCACCGCGTGTACAACTCGGCCTTCATGAACATGCTGAAGGAAGAAAAGAATTCGCTCTACCGGCTCACCATCCGCAACACGCAGGAATTCGACCGCGAGATCCTGAAGCGCTACGTCAATTTCATGAACAATCCGGACGAGGAAACCGCCAACGCGCAGTTCGGTTCCGGCGACAAGTATTTCGGCGTGTTCACGACGATGCTCTGCATGCCCGGCCTGCCCATGATAGGCCACGGCCAGATCGAGAATTTCACCGAGAAATACGGCATGGAATACCGCCGCGCCTACAAGGAGGAGCGCCCGGACGAGGCGTTCATCGCGCGGCACGAGCGCGAGATATTCCCGCTGGCGCGCATGCGCTGGCTGTTCTCCGGCGTCGACCTGTTCCACCTGTACGATTTCGCGCGCGACGACGGCCGCGTGGACGAAAACGTATTCGCCTGGTCCAACGGCTCGGGCGACGCGCGCGCCGTGGTGTTCTACAACAACGCCTGGGAACGCACCTCGGGTCGCATAACGCACTCCTGCCCCTGGGCGGAAAAAGGAAGCGACGGATCCAGGCGCATGGCCTCGCATTCGCTGGTGCAGGCGCTGGACCTGGACCCGGTTCCCGGATCCTACCTGGTCACGCGCGAACAGCGCTCGGGCCTGCGCTTCGTGCTCCGGGCCTCGGACCTGCGCGACCATGGCTGGCGCGCCAGGCTCGACGGCTACCAGAGCCTGGTGTTCATCGAGTTCGACCGCGTGCGCGATCCGGACGGGCGCTACGAACGCCTGTGCTCGTCGCTTGCGGGTTCGGGCACCGCCGATTTCGACGCGGCGCTCGAAGAGGCCGCAAGGCCGGAGCTGTACCGCGCGATGGGCGAGGCGCTTCAGGCGCTGGTGGCGTGCGCCGCTCCCCTGGCCGCGGGCGACGCGAAAGCATACGGGGAAACGGCGGCGGACGCGGCCGAGGCGGCCGAACTCCTGTTCGGCCGCGTGGCGCTGGCGCTCTCGGAGGAACAGGGGCCCGGACCGGCGATCGGCGACGTCGCGAGCGCGCGCCGCATGCTCGAATCCTGCCTGGCGGCGATGGGCGACGCCGCCGAGGCCGCGAGGCTGCCCGGCTCGCCGCGGGGAATCGCCGCGGGCCTGGCGTACGCGTTCGTGCTCGCGCTGGGCGAACTGCGCTATGTGGGCAATCCTTCCGAGGAACTGCGCTACGTGATCGCCAAGTTCCTGGTGCAGGCCAAGCTGGCGGACGCTTTGTCCGCGATGCACGCGGCCGCGGGCGCGGGCTCCGGCAACGCGGGCTTCGGCGACGCGGGCGCGGGCGCGGGCGTATCCGCCGCGGCGGCCGAGCGGCTGGACGGTCCCGCCTGGGCGGCCATCGTCGCCAATTTCGCGGCGCGGCCGCGGCGCGCGGCGAGCCTGGACGCCCGCGAGCGCGCGGTGGAACTTCTGCGTTGGGCGATCTCCGACCAGGGCGCGCGCGACTCGATCGGCATCAACGAGTGGCAGGGCCGCAAATATTTCAACAAGGAGCGGATGGAGGCCCTGCTCGCCGGCGCGCCCCTTTTCGCGCGCCTGGGCTCGCTGGCATCGGGCGGGAACGCCGCCGGCGCCGGGGCCGCGGAGCGCGCGGCGCTCGACGTGGTATCGATCCTGCGCGAGGCGATCCCCGCGGCGGAATACGATATCGAACTGCTGGCCGAAACCGTGGAAACCGTACGGCGCGCGGCCGACGGAGGCGAACGGTGAGCTTCAGGGACTGCGATATCCGCGATTGGCGGGGCAACCCCTGGTCCGCGATCGGCGACGAGTGGATGCTGATCACCGCGGGCGGCATGGATTCCTGGAATACGATGACCGCCTCGTGGGGGGGCTTCGGGCACCTCTGGAACATGGACGTGGTGTTCGCCTTCGTGCGGCCGACACGGCATACCCGGGACTTCATCGAGCGAAGCGGGCGCTTCGCCATTTCGTTTCTGGGCGCGGAACGGCGCGAAGCCCTGCGCATCTGCGGCAGCGTATCGGGAAGGGACGCCGACAAGGCGGTCCTGGCCGGACTCACGCCCATTCCCTTCGGTGACAACCGGCAGGCGGGATTCGCGGAATCCTCGATGGAAATCGCCTGCAGGGTCCTGTATTGCCAGGATATCGATCCTGAATCGTTCCGGGACCGATCCCTCCTTTCCCATTACCCGAAGCGCGACTATCACCGGATGTACGTCGGCGCGATAGAACGCGCGCGCATCGCCGAACGATGACGCGGGACGATCCCGTTGAGCGGGCCATCCTGGGCCTGATCGGGGACCGCCGGGTACGCTTCGTGTTCCCCAGCCAGGCGGTGGCCGACGCATGGGCCCGCGAGATCTGCCGCGCCCCCGGAACCGGAGCCGTGGAAACCGGCCGCTTCATGGGATGGGACCAGCTCGCGGATCGAATGACGCGTCATTCGATCCCGCATGGCTTCGCGCCCGCCGACGATGCGCGGAGGATGCTGTGGGCCGCCGGTTCGGGAATGCAGCCGGGCGCGGGAATACAGGCCGTCGCCGCATCGGGCGCGGCAGCCGTCCCGCCCGCGTACGCGGCGTTCCGCGCGCGCATAGCGCCGTCGCTGCGCGCGCTTGTCCGCAGGGCGGGAAACGCCACAGCCAGCGCGCGCGGCTATTCCCGGCTTTCCGCATCCTACGACGAATTCCTCTCGCGTCACGCGCTGTATGAACGCGCGCACCTCGAACCGCGCCCTCCGCGGGGCTCCGGAAAGTACCTCGTGTTCGGCGCCGGACTGATCGCGGATTTTCCGCGGTACGCGGAAGCTTCAGGCGGCGCGGTCACGGCATTCACGCCCTCGGAAGATGACCTGCGGAGCGCGATCGCGCACACGGAACTGGAACGCTTTCCGAACCTGCGCGCCGAACTGCGCCGCGTATTCGCCCGCTGCCGCGCCCTGCTCGAACAGGGAATCGCCCCGTCACGCATCGCGCTGAGCCTGCCGGCCGGCGCGGCTCCCCAGGCGGAAGCGGAAGCCCAGCTGTCGCGCTCGGCCGCCGAAGCGGGCCTGTCGCTGTCGTTCCGCTGGGCCAGGCCGCTTGCGTCTTCGCCCTTCGGCCGCCTGCTCGGCGCGCTGGCGAACGCCGCTGAGGAAGGCTGCTCGCTGGAATCGCTCAGGATACTGCTCAGGTTCGGCGCCCTCGACTGGCGCGCGCGATCCGAACCGGAAAACCTTCCCGAGGCGCTCCTTTCCTACGGCGCGAAATATCGCGTGCTCAGGCAGACCGGCAACTGGCGCAGGAACGATATCTGGGAGGCCACCTTTTCAGCCTGCCCCCACGATCCCGCGATCGCCCGCTTCTACCGCCGCGTGCGAACCTCGATACGCGCCATCTCCGAAGCCCCGACATTCGGGACGTTGCGCTCGGCGATTCACGCATTCCGCGACGAATTTCTGGACGAAACCGCCGTAGCCCCGGCGATCGAGCGCACCACCGAACGGATCATGGAAGAGCTGGAAACCCTGGCCGACGCGCTGGAGCGGACGCCCGGCGAATCCTATGGCATGCCCCCGCTGAAGGTCCTGCTCGCGCGGATTACGCAGGCCAGATATCTGGATTCAGGCGAGCCGGGCACCATCCCCGTGTACCCCTACCCCCTTGCCGCGCTTTCGCCCGCGCGCGCGCACTTTATCCTCGAGGCGTCGCACACGGGATTGAGCCTGCCCGAAACCCCCTTCGATTTTATCGACGAGGAATTGCGCGACCGGCTCGGTGAAGAGCGGGGAATTTCCGGACTGACCGCCCTGGCCTGCGCGCTCCCGGGCCGCGCGATATTCTGCCACGCCGACGAGGGATTCGGAGGATGGAGCGTGCCGCACCCCTGGTTCGACAGCGCGGGCGTCAGCTCACGCCGATGTATCCAGGATGAAGCTCCCCTGCGGCGGGCAAGTCAGAAGGTACCGGCAAGCCCCAAGCTTCCGGCAAGTCCCAAGCTTCCGGCAAGTCCCAAGCTTCCGGCATGGCCCCGAGGCCCGCTCTCCGCGCAGGCAATTTCCGAGGCCATCCGACTCTCGGCGCAGGCTGACGGAGAGATTCCGGACCGTCCCCGGTTTTCGCCTTCGAGCCTGGATATCGCGCTGAAGTGCCCCTTCCTCTGGTTCGCGGGCCGCACGCCCGGTTCCTTCCGCGACGATTCGGCCGATGAAGCCTTTCCCGCCTGGGTGGCCGGCGAATTCGCGCACGATGCGATACGGCGCCTGTACGCGCGCATCGCCGCCCTCGGCCCATGGAAGCCGGAATCGGCTGATGGCTGCAAAACCTATATAACCGAGGCGATCGCCGAAGCATCGCTCGCGCTGGTCAGGCGACGCGGGCCCTTCGCCGCCGCCGTGGGCGAGTGCTGGATTCCCCTGTTGTCCGACCGCCTCGCCCGCATGCTCGATGCGGAAGCGGATTTTGCAGGCTGGAACGCGGGCGAATTCGAATGTGTCCTGCGTTCGGGCGGCGCGGCGGATTTGTCCGCGGATTACGAAGGCAGGGCTGACCGCATCGCCTGGCGCGAGGACTCCGACGGCACGAGGACCTACGCCATCATCGATTACAAGAAAAAGGAACCGCCGAAAAAAAAGGATGTCTTCCTGGACGCGGAAGGCGCGCTCGCGAACTTGCAGATGGCATCCTATGTCGAGTTGTGCGATCGCGCGGGAATGAAGGTCGAGCGCGCCCTGTTCTGGTCGATCGAGCGCGCCAGCGCGCTGGAAGTGTTCGGGCCGGGCGCGGAACGCTCCGACGCCGAAGCATACCGGGGAGAACGCCAGGCGCTGCTCCGTTCGCTGGACGCGGCGGCCGGAATGCTGCGCTCAGGCGCCTTCCTGCGCGCCGATCGGCGGCGGGGTCCCTGCGACGGCTGCGCGTGGAAGGCAGCCTGCCGCGCGACCTTCGCATCGGAGCGCGGCGCATGACCCACCTCGAATCGCTCAACGACGACCAGAAGCGCGCGGTAGCGCGCAGGGGCGACGCCGTCGTCACCGCCGGGGCCGGCGCGGGCAAGACCAAGACCCTCGCGGTGCGGTACCTCGACCTGGTTATCCGCGAAGGCCTCATGCCCGGCGAAATCCTGGCCCTTACCTTCACGAGAAAAGCCGCGTCGGAAATGTTCGAGCGCATCCACCTGACCCTGATGCAGACCGACCATCCTAACGCCCGCAGGGCCCTCGAACGGTTCGCCGACGCCCGCATCATGACGCTCGACTCATTCTGCTCGCTCATCGCGCGGGACCGCGCGGCCGAATTCGGCTACCCGCCGGATTTTTCGGTGGACGAGGAACGATGCGCGTCGCTGGCGGAAAAGGCCGCGTTTTCATTCGTGTTCGCCCACCGGCGCGACCCGGGGCTTTCGGAACTTCTCGCCTCCTATCCGCTGGAGGATGTCGCGTCGCGTCTTTTCGCGGACATCTGCCGCGAGAAGGCGGTTCCCGTGCCCGACAGCCACCTTGAATTCCCGGAGATGCCGGACCGCATGCGGCGCGAACTGGACCGCATCGAATCGCACATCGTACACGCCCTTGATTCCGGCGCGCGCCGCGTGGCGGAACTGGCCGCCGGCGCCGACGGGATACTCCGCTCCGGGAAACCGGGCAAGGACTGCATCGCCGCGGTGATCGCGTTCGAAGCCTGGACCCGCGACCGCGCCTGCGACGCCCTGCGGGCCCTGGCCATGCGCGGCTACGGAAGGGACGACGCGCAGCAGCAAGTGAAGGCTATCGCCGCCGATGCCCGGGACAAGCTCGCGCCCCGGTTCATGGAAACCGCCGCGGCCCGGAAATTCCTGCCCGCCTACGGCCAGCTCATGGAACTCCTGGCCGAATTCGTCCATGACGTAAATGACGCCAAACGCGCGCAGGCGGTGATGGATTACAAGGATCTCGGCGTCTGCGCGGTGCACGCGCTCGAACGCGATCCGGAACTGCGCGCATGGTGGAATTCGAGGATCTCGTCGATCATGATCGACGAATTCCAGGACGACAACGAACTGCAGAAACGTCTGCTCTACCTGCTCACCGACCGTCCCGCCGACGGCGGCGCTGGCGCGGCCCGCGATCCCGGATCCGGAAAGCTTTTTTTTGTCGGCGACGAGAAGCAGTCCATCTACCGGTTCAGGGGCGCCGACGTGTCGGTGTTCAGGCGTCTCGCGTCGGATATCTCCGCATCCGGTCCGACGGGCGGATCCGGCGATCTTTCGCTCAGGGTCAATTATCGGAGCGCGCCCGCGCTCGTGGATTTTTTCAACGGCACCTTCGCCCGCGTGATGGAAGGCGCCGCCGAGGATTTCGAGGCCCGGTACGCGGACATGCAGGCCGGGCGCGCGATGCCGGGCTTTCCGTCGCTGATCGCCTATCGCATGGCTGAAGGCGGGCGCGACAAGGGCGAACGGGATCGCGCGGTGGCGGAACTCGCGGCCGCGTTCGTGCGCGACTCGGTACGGGACGGTCTTGCCGTACGCGACGGCGACACCGTACGGCCCGCGGGGTACGCGGATTTCGCCGTGCTCTTCAGATCGGGCACCCGCCAGCACCTGGTGGAGACCGCCCTGCGCGCGCGGGGCATACCCTTCGAATCGGCGGAACCGCGCAGCCTTTATTCGGAATCCTGCGCGTACGACCTGTATTCGGCGCTGAGGCTGGCGCTCGATCCATCGGATCGGCCATCGTACGCCGCGGTGCTCCGGTCGCCCGCGGTCGGCATTTCCGATGATGCCTTCGTGCGCGTGATGGCCGATCCGGCGCTTCCGTTCAGGTTCGAAGGCCCGCTGGAAGACGAGGACGCGCGCGCCTACGCCCGAGGCGCCGCCCTGCTCGAAGGCATCAGGGCCAGGGCAGACATAGTACCGCATGCAAGGCTTGCGACATGGATTTGGGATGAGGGGGGCTACCGCGGCGCGATGCTTGCCCGGCCGTCGAGCCGCCCCTTCGCCGAGCATTTCGATTATTTCCACCAGCTCGCCGCGCGCGCCGATTCCGAGGGAAGGACCGCCTGGGAATTCGTCGCGATGCTCGCGCCGCGCATGGGCAGCTACGGAAAATCCGACCTCGACCATGTGGCCCGCGATATCACGGAAGGCGTGCGCCTCATGACGGTTCACAAATCCAAGGGGCTGGAATTCCCGGTGGTGATAATTCCGTGGATGGAATCCTCGGGAAAACCGGGAGGGGAAAAACCCGGCATCTGGCGCCCGCATCCCGCCATCGGGGTGACCGTCGACCTGAAATCCCACGACGATCCGGACGCGAAGGCGTCCAACATATTCGTCAAGTTCGCGGCGGAGCTGGAATCGGCCAAGGAGCGCGCCGAACTGAAACGGCTTTTCTACGTAGCCTGCACGCGCGCGGAAGACCATCTTCTGTTCCTGGGCGTGAAACCCGACAATGCGGACGAACGCCAGGCAAGTTTTCACACCCTGCTGGTCGGCGGCAACGGACTGCCGGACGCGGAGGGACGCTATCCCCTCGCCCCGAAAGGCCTCGATATCGAAATCATCGATGTGGATGCGATCCGGACCACCGCGGCTGCGTCGAAGCCGCCGGAACCGGAACCGGAACTTGCGCCGGAACCGGAACCGGAACCTGCGATACCGGCCCTGCCCCGTTTCGGTCCCGCGACGATCGGGGTCACGACGCTGGTGCGCGAGGAAGCCGGACTCCCGCCGATCACGCTGCAGGCCCCCACGGCGGTTCTGGCTACCTCGGAACCGGATCGGAACGCCGACACGGCCGGAATGGAAGCCGCGGACTTCGGAACGCTCTGCCATGCCCTGATCGCGCACCGGATCGAGGATGGGGCCGCACCGTTCGAACCCGATCCGGACTTGTTCGGCGGCATGGGTCCTGCCGCCCGGGAAACGGCGCTGCGGACGGCGAACGCCTCGGCCGACCGCTTTTTCGGTTCGGACCTGTGGACCGGATTGCGCGATTTCGACAGTATCGAGACCGAATGCGGCTTCCTGCTCGATACTGGAATCGAGGACCTGCCGCTGGTGGAAGGCCGGGCCGATCTGGTGGCCCGGAACGATGGCGAGGTCATCATCATCGACTTCAAGACCGACCGCGAACGCCTGCCCGCCCGGCACATGCCGCAGATGGCGCTCTACCGCGCGGCGTTCCGGAAAATCGAATCGCGCGCGCGCGTGCGCACGATCCTGTTCTGGCTCTCGCACGGCGCATACGACGAGGTGGACGCGGAAATCGAGTTGGCCGCGCTGCGCGCCCGCGCGCGCTCGCTGCGCCGAGATGACTGAAATCGACCGGGGGTGAATGTGGACCATGATTCCGGAAACTCCGCGCGGAATCCCGTTCCGACGCCGTGGAGGCTCTTCGCGACCTTCGCGTGGGCATCGGGCGTGACGCTCGGAGGCGGGTACGCGATCGTTCCCGTTATGGGAAACGCGCTGGAAAAGCGCGGGTGGATGAAAGAAGACGAATTCCACGGCGTGTTCGCGGTTGCGCAGACCCTGCCAGGCCCCATCGCGCTGAGCACGGCGGTTCTGTGCTCGTTCCGGCTCGCGGGCGTCGCGGGCGCGGCGGCAGCCTTCATCGGCGTCATCGTTCCGCCCTTTTTCGCCATCGTCGTGGCGGGCGGCCTGATCGGCAGGTATGGCCGCCTGCCCTTCGTAGTACGCCTCCTTGAAGGCGCGGGCGCGACGGTGCCGGGAATCGTGGCGGCCCTGATCTGGAAAACCGCGAAAAAAAGGTCCTGGACTGCCGCGCGCATCGCATGGACAGTCGCCCTCGCGGTAGCCCTGGCGGCCTTCCCGCAGGCCAGCCTGCCCATCATGCTCGGCGGATTGGCCGCGATGTACGTCTGGGAGGTCCGATGGAACTCCTGACCATCGTCTGGACATTTTTCAGGATAGGAATAATCTCGTTCGGCGGCGGCTGGTCCATCGTGGGGGTGATCCAGAACGCCGTCGTGCCGCGATGGTTCGACGACGCCGGTTTCAAGTCGCTCATCGCGATCGCGCAGTCCACGCCCGGGCCCGTGGCGCTCAACACCGCCACCATGGTCGGCTGGAACCGCGCGGGCTACCTCGGGGCGCTGCTGGCCACCCTCTCGGTCGTGGCGTTTCCGATGATGCTGCTGGCCGCCGTGCTGTGGATCGGTTCGCGGGTAACGATGAACCGCCGCGCGATCGACGAATCGCTGCGGTCCATCAGCCTCGCCATGATGCTGATGACATTCTGGACGCTGCGACCGGACATCGCCGATCCGATGGCCATCCTGCTCGCGGCCGCGGCATTCGCCTTTTCCGTGTTCACCAAGGCCAACGCGGTGTGGGTGATCCTCGGATCGGGCGCGCTGAACGCCCTGCTCGGGCCCGCGATCAGGTCGCTCTTCGGAATCCCGTCCTGAGGCGCCACACGTCCCATTCGGCGCGGACCCCGCGCGCCGCCTCCTCGAAGGCGGGTATCGCGTCATGCGATTTCGCGGGCGTCAGTTCGCGGGCTTCGGCGATCGCGAGCACCCGCGCGCGCCCTTCCGAGGCGAACATCGCGTCCGCGTTGTCCAGCGCGAATTCGCCGCCAGAAGGATCGTTGCCGGGAATCCGGTAACCCGATTCCGGGCTCCACCAGCGCGCGCGTATCAGTTCCATCGCGCGGAGCAGGGCTTCGGCGCGGTACACCCGGATGCCCACGTTCACGTAGCCGCCGGTCCGCGCCGCCCGCCCCGCCGGACCGCCGAGCTTGTCGTGGCCGAATCCGCGCGGCAGCCCCCGTTCGTCCAGGTCGACCGGATAGGCGGGCGCATCCACCCGCGCCACGGGCAGGAGGAAATCGGCATCCTCACCCCGCCGGACCAGTTCGTCCAACGCGATGAGCGACTCCATCGCCGTCAGCGGCGAATTCGCGTCGCCCCCGAAATTGGCCACCACGTAGCGCGCCCCCGCCCATTCGGCCCTGCACTGCCAGGCGGCGTCGCCGTGTCCGAGCGGTTTTCCCGAGGCGCCCGGCTCCTGGGTGAAAAAGCCGTACCGGTCCGGCCGGATGCCCAGCGGCGCAAGCACGCCGCGGGCGATTTCGGCATCCCAGCCGCGCACCACCACCAGGTGCCGGCCGAGACCGCGCACCGCATCGATCGCATAACTTGCGACGGGCACCAGGGCGCGCCCGTCGCCCAGGAAATTCCGCACCGGGAACAGTCCCCGCGGCGCGTCATCGGGGAATTCGCGCTCGGGCGAGCCGGGCGGCGCCACCTTGCGCGCATCCTGCAGGCTTTTCACCCAGCGCGATCCGGAACCCGCGAGCAGGGTAAGGCAGACCGTATCGCGGGCCAGGGCGGCCACCCGGGCGCCCGCCGCCTCGGCGATTTGCCCCCGCCAGCCCCGCGCTTCCGCATGCCGCACCGACGCGAGCGCGGCCAGGTCCGGCATGCCGGGCCGGCCACGCTCGCCGGGCACGCCCTGCGAATCAGGCGTCATGGCCGGTGCCCGGACCGGAGGGCGCGGGTTCGGCGAATCCCGTTCCGCCCACGGGCTCGGCGCCCCTGGTAACCCGGTATTTCTTCACGAATCCGCAGGGGCGGTAGGTCATCTTAGCCTGCCGCATGCCCTCGTGCCCCAGGTCCTGCTCGCGGTTCACCAGCTTGTAGTGCTCCGGCAGCGACTGGGCGAAGGCCTGGTTTATGAACTGGTAGATGCCCTTGAACCGGTCGCAGGCCTTCTCGAAATGGATGGCGAACATCGTGCCGCGCGCGATCGATTCGCCCATGCACCAGCCGGCTGGAATTCCCTCGACATAGAACACCGCCCCGCGCATGCCGAGCTCCCTGAACCCCTCAAGACCTTCCCGGGCTGCGCGGTAGTCGCCCTCGACCCCCTTGGAGGCGCGCCATTCGTCCAGCACCGCGATGGCGTCCGCCACGTTATCCGATTTGAGGGGGCGCTGCTCGTAGGTATAGCTGTTCAGGAACGCGTTCACCAGGTTGCGCTTCTTGTGGTACTCCTTGCCGGTGAGCTCGGCCAGGTCCTTCCGGTTGTAGAGGTAGTCGAAGTTGTCGCGATCCTCGGTGACCAGATAGCCCCTGTTTTCAAGGTCGATCCGGTGGCGCTGCGCCTGCGATTCGGACATGTTCTTGAAATAATCATGCCCCGCCATGAGCTCGTCGAATACCGCGGGCTCCGGCAGGCAGCAGGGGATGTAGAAGAAGGACTTGCCCTCCTTGGCGCCGCGTATCGCCAGCCCTCCGTCGGAAAATTTCGACACCTCGTACCCGTACACGTGCCGGAACAGGTAGAGGTTGCTGAACGTAAGCTCGGAAATTCCGTCCCTTATCATGTTGAGCATGGGGTACAGGTCGGGCAGCATGCTGGTATCTATCGGGGCGAAGCGGGGATATTCGGGTAAAGGCATGAGGTAATGATACGGTTCCGCGCGGCGCGCGGCAAGCGAGGCCGCCCCCTGACCGGGCGCGGCCCACCTTGCGGGCTGCCGGGAGAGCGATGATACTTCCTTCATGAACGACGCAAGGTTGCCAGACAAGATTCCCTCCTGGCGGGTGGCGGCATCCATGACGCTTCCGATCCTGCTCATGGCCGTGCAATGGCTGCTCTGGGACAAGCTGGCGCCCTATGCGTGGGCGCTGGCCTACCCCGCCATCATTTTCTCACCGCTCATCGGGGGCACGGCGGGCGGCATCGCCGCCACCCTCATCACCGGCATCATCGTCCCGTACATGTTCATCGAACCGTATTTTTCGCTCGATTTCGCCAAGCCCATCACGGCCATGGCCGGGGAAATCCTCTTCATCGGAACCGGCGTGGGACTGACCCTCATGATCCGCTACACCCAGCGGCTCAAGGTGCGCGCCGCGGTGGCCGAAAGCGAGCGCCGCTTCGAAACCCTGTTCGAGCACGCGCCCCTCGCGCTCTGCTACGTCGGCGCCGACGGGCGCTTCAAGAAGATCAATCAATGTATGGAAGAGGTTTCCGGATATCGGGTGGCGGAAATCCCGGATTCCGCCACCTGGTTCGAGAAGGCGTATCCAGATCCCGCCTACCGCGACCATGTGATAAAAACCTGGTCCGCCGAGGAGGAAGCGGCCAGGCGCGAAGGACGGCCGGTAAAACCACAGGAGTATGACATCGTCGCGAAGGACGGCACCGTGAAGACCATGCTGTTCTCGGCCAGCCCCATCGGCGACGAGCTGCTATCCTTCATGGCGGACATCAGCCCGATGAAGAAGGCGCGGCGCGAACTCCTGCAGTTCAACGAACGTCTCAAGGAGGAAGTCGCGCAGCGCACCGAGGAACTGCGCATATCCCGCGACGCCTACCGGATTGAAAGGGACAGGCTCTCGGTCATAATAAATTCACTCATGGATCCGCATATCGAGGTGGTTCCCGTCAGGGACGCGAATGGTTCGATCACCGATTTCACGATCACCGACGCCAACATCGCGGCGAGCGCGTTTATGGGCCAGCCGCGGGAACGACTGGTTGGAACAAGTGCATTCTCCATGCTGCCGGAAGAACACGCGAAACGTCTCCTGGAGCGGAGTATCCAAATATTCAATACGGGCACGCCGCAGATGCATGAAGACACGCCCCTCCCCGGCTCCGGCCAGCTGGCAGGAGAACGGATCGTCGAAATCCAGTACATCCCCCTCGGCGACACGATGATCATCAGCTGGCGGGACTTGACGGAACGGGTGCAGTCTGCGCAGGCGCTCGCTCGATCGGAAGCGATCCTGCGAGAAAAGACCGCGATCCTTGACCTTGCGCTCTCCGCGTCGGAAGTGGGCGTATGGACCTGGGACCTCAAGGACAACCATCTCGATTGGGACGAACGCATGTACGACCTATACGAGGCGCCGCCGGATATCAGGGCCCGTACGCTGAACTATGACTTCTGGCGGTCCCGCGTGCATCCAGATGACCGGGAACAGGCTGAACGCCAACTCAGCGTCGTCATCGAATCGCCATCGCCGTTCCCCGCGGAGTTCCGCATTGTCATGCCTGACGGCCGCGTGAAATACATAATGACCGCCAGCGCGATCGAGAACGACGACTCGGGCGTCCCTATCCGCATGGTCGGAACCAACCGCGACATGACCCTGCAGAAAACGATCGAGCAAACGCTCCTGCAGGCAAAAATGGATGTCGAGTCGGCCAACGCGAGCCTTCGCATGCAGCAGGAAACGCTCGAGGAAACCGTGCGCGAGCGCACCATGGAACTGGCTAGGTCGCGCGACGAGGCCGAGGCCGCCAACCGCGCCAAATCAGCGTTCCTCTCGACCATGAGCCACGAAATGCGCACGCCGCTGAACCACATCATCGGCATGGGCTACCTCCTGAAGCGCGATTCCTCCGATCCGGAAATCCTCCGGCGCGTGAAGATCATGGACCAGGCGGGCACGCAGCTACTGGGCATGATCAACGGCATTCTCAATTACACCAGGCTCGAGAGTGAAAGCATCAGCCTGGGCAACATCGATTTCAGCCTCGAATCGCTGTGCGCCCGCGCGCTTTCGGAGGTCGAGGGCGCGGCTCGAGAAAAGGGAATCCCCGTCGACCTGGAATCCGATCCGGGCATTCCGCCATGGCTGAAGGGAGACCCCGTCCGCCTCGGCCAGATCCTGCGCATCATCCTGGGCAACGCGCTGAAATTCTCGGACAAGGGCCGAGTACGCCTCTCGGCGAACGCAGCGCGGCGCGCTCCTTCGAGCACGCGCGTACGGTTCGAGGTTTCGGACGAAGGCGTGGGCATGACGCCCGAAACCCTGCGCACGCTCTTCACGAGCTTTCGGCAGGGCGACAATTCCGCGACGAGAAAGCACGAAGGAATCGGCCTGGGACTCGCTTTCGCCAGGCGCCTGGTTACACTGATGGCGGGCGACATCGGCGCTTCGAGCGAACCCGGAAAAGGCTCCATCGTATGGTTCGAGGTGGATCTGCCTGACGGCACCGCGCCCGAACCTCAAGCGGCGGATTCCGCTTCCGTGGGCAAACCGGATCACGTCGCGGAAGAAACCATGGCCTACCTCGAACGCCTGCTGGCCGACAGCGACCTGCAGGCGCAGGCCCTCTGGGCCGAATCGCGATCGTTCCTGGCGCCGGCGCTCGGCGGCGACATCGCCGGATTCGAGGCGGCGATGGAATCCTTCGACTTCGACGGCGCGCACGCGCTGCTCGTGAAACACCGCGAGGGCGGCGCAATATGAACGGGATGGACGATATGAACGCCATGGGCTTCCAGACCGGCGACGCCGGCGCTGCGCGCAGGGCGCGCATAACCTACCTTTCCCACGGCGGCGGCCCGATGCCCCTCCTGGGCGACGAATCGCATATCGCGATGATCGATTTCATGCACGCCCTTCCCGGCATCATAGAAATCCCCGAAGCCATCGTGGTGATCAGCGCCCACTGGGAGGAACGCGAAGCCACCATCCTGTCCGCCTCGAAACCGGGCATGCTGTACGACTATTACGGCTTCCCGAAGGAAACCTACGAAGTCCGCTACCCCGCTCCGGGGGATCCGGCGCTGGCGGCGCGGATCGCGGAGCTGCTGGCCGCCTCGGGTATCCGCGCGCGCATGGACCCCTCCCGCGGGTACGACCACGGGCATTTCATCCCCCTCATGATGATGTATCCGGAAGCGGAAATCCCCTCGATCCAGATTTCGCTCGTCGCGGGCCTGGATCCCGGAGCGCACATCGCGTTGGGCGCCGCGCTGCGGCCCCTTCTGGCGGAAAACATCCTGGTGATCGGCTCGGGATTTTCATTCCACAACTTGCGCGCCTTTTCCCGGGACGGCGGCGCCGCTCGCGATCCCGAAAACGACGCCTTTCAGGACTGGCTCGCCGAGACCTGCACCGGCGCCATGGACCGGGCCGAACGCGAACGGCGCCTGCTCGCATGGTCCGGCGCCCCGGGCGCCCGCTACTGCCACCCCCGCGAGGAACACCTGCTACCCCTGCACGTCTGCGCCGGCATGGCCGACGGTCCGGCCACGAAAGTGTTCGACGACTGCATCCTGGGGAAGAGGGCGGTGGCGTTCCTGTGGTGACGATCCGGCCGGTCAGGATCCGGGAGTAAGGTCCTCGACATCCTGTTCGGGTTTCCGGTCCATCGGCAGATGCTCGATGCCGCCCCCCGATGAGAAATCGATCCGCGAAAGATCCACCATGCGTACCCGCCGGTTGTGCTGGGTGTGGAAATACAGCCGCAGGCTTCGCGAATCGGCGGCGCTCGTCCAGATCGTGGAACTGCGCATCCCCTGCAGGCGCGCCCGTTCCTCGGCCGATCCCTCGGAGGCGCCGAGCGGCAGGTTGAAACCGTCGAGGATCCGGAACATTTCGTAGACGGCCTCGGTCCCGTCGGGTGTCTTCCGGGCCAACTGCGAGAACACGACCGCGCGCACGAAGCGTGAGGGCGGCGTAAAATCGCCGGGAATGCCGGCGAGGCCCGAACCGGCGCCCAGCGGCGCGAAGCGGATTCCCTCGATATTCCGCGTCGGAAGCGGAAACGCGGAAAACCCGAGGTAATTGCGCACGTTGGTCATGTGCCAATCGAACGAAGGCGCGTTGGTCATGACCCGCAGGGGATTGTCAAACACCGTGAGCACGCCCTGCAGGTACTCGATCACGATCGATCTTCCGGATGCTTCGGTCACCATCACGTGCATCGGCGCGGGGATGCCGCCGAGCGCCGCTTCCGGTACTGGCACTACCCGCACGGCTTTCAGGCCATCGCGGACTTCATCCACCCCCGAGAACAGCGAAAGGATGTAATTCACAAGATAGCCGACCCCCATCGAAATCTCCGCGCTGGCCGGATCGTAGGGCTGATATTCGGCGAAACCGGGATGGAACAGCGAACTCGCGACCAGGCCTCTTTCGTTCATTCCCTCGGCCAGGTAGTCCTTCCGGAGGATATCCAGGCCGACCATGCCGTAGCGCGTCTCCCAGGAAAGGCCGGGTTTCCCGTCGGGCGTGACGGCGGTGTAGCGGTGCCCGCGGGGAACGATGGCGACGCGCGAGTGCAGGTCGAAACTGCCCCATTCCATGGTACGGCCGCAGACGACGGAACCGTCCTCGGCCTTGATGGCCAGGGTGTTTAATGTCAACTGAACGTCCCTAGAAAAATCACCGGATTTCCCTATCGT
>CAYRXK010000040.1:19814-24359 GCA_964428265.1 uncultured Treponemataceae bacterium | reverse complement strand
GCCGTGCTCGAAGAGGCGCTGGGCCGGATTCTGCGCACCCTGGGCGAATTCGCGGAGAGTCGCGGCGGAGCGCAGCGCGGCGATTCAATTTGACAACACGGTGGGGGCATTCTACTATAAGAGCCGCCGTTTCGACCGGGAAAACGGAACGGCCATTCCAGGAGGGAAAACCATGAAGAGAATCGGGATCGTCCTCGCGTCGGTCGCGGTGCTGGCCCTGCTCGCATCCTGCGGGCCCGCGGCGCCCAAGACCATCAAGTTCGGCGTATTCGAACCGCTCACCGGCGCCAACGCGGGAGGCGGCACCATCGAAGCCGAAGGCATCGAACTGGCCAACGCGCTGTACCCCACCGTGAAGGTCGGCGACAAGGAAATCAAGATCGAACTGGTAAAGGCCGACAACAAGTCCGACAAGGTCGAAGCGGCCAACGCCGCCCAGCGCCTGGTGGACAAGGACAAGGTCACCGTCGTGCTCGGCTCCTGGGGTTCCTCCCTGTCCATGGCGGCCGGTCCCATCGTGAAGCAGGCCAAGATTCCCGCCGTGGGCCTTTCCTGCACCAACCCCCTGGTCACCAAGGACAACGAATACTACTTCCGCGTATGCTTCCTGGATCCCTTCCAGGGCACCGTCATGGCCAACTACGCGTTCAACGAAGTCAAGGCCAAGAAAGCCGTCATCATCCGCGAAGTGTCCAACGACTACTCCGTGGGCCTGGCCAAGTTCTTCGTCGACGCCTTCAAGGGACTGACCAAGGACGAGGGCGCCATCCTGGCCGAGCTTAACTACAACACCGGCGACACGGACTTCTCCGCGCAGCTGACCGAAGTGAAGAAGTTCAAGCCTGACGTCATCTTCGCGCCGGGCAACTTCACCGAAAGCGCGCTCATCATCAAGCAGGCCAAGGAACTCGGGATCAAGACGCCCTTCCTGGGCGGCGACACCTGGGAAACCCCGGAATTCCTGGACGTGGGCAAGCAGGCGGTCGAGGGCGCGGTGTTCTCCACCTTCTTCGCCACCGAAGTGCCCATCACCGACACCTCCAAGGTGTTCCTGGACGAGTACCGCAAGAAGTACAACAAGGAGCCCGCGGCGGTCACCGCCCTCGGCTTCGACGGCTACCTGGTGGCCCGCGCGGCGATCGAAGCCGCCCAGAGCACCGACCCGGTCAAGATCCGCGACGCGATCGCGAAGACCGCAGGTTTCAAGGGCGCCACGGGCGAAATCACGCTGGACGCGAACGGCGACGCCGTGAAGTCCGCGGTGATCAAGGTCGTGAAGGACGGCAAGTTCACCTACAAGACCACCGTAAATCCCTGACGCGGGAACGGGGTACTCGACACTGATCTTGAAAGGTCCGGGCTTCCGAGAGGGGGTCCGGACCTTTCGACGGTACGGGGACCGCGCCATCCGGCCGGTCTTCCGTACGGGGCATTCCATCCTTTTGTAGAAGAGGCCGCATGACCCTTCCACTGCTGCTCCAGCACTTCGCGAATTCGGTATCGCTCGGCAGCCTGTATGCCCTGATCGCCATCGGCTACACGATGGTGTACGGCATCCTCAGGCTGATCAATTTCGCCCACGGCGACGTGTTCATGCTGGGGGCCTACCTGTCCTTCTACGGCATGACGCTGATCGCCCTGCCCTGGTGGGCCGCGCTGGTCCTGGCCATCGTGATGACCGCCCTGTTCGGCATAAGCCTGGAACGGGTGGCGTACCGCCCCCTGCGCGATTCGCCGCGCATTTCGATCATGATCAGCGCGATAGGCGCCTCGTTCCTGATCGAAAACCTGGGCATCCTGATTTTCGGCGGAAGGCCGAAGGGCGTGCCGGTACCCGATGTCCTCGGGCAGGTGCTGCAGTTCGGGCCGGTATCCATCGTGGCGGTCAGCCTGCTCATACCCGCGGCCACGGCGGTCATCCTGGTCTTCCTGGTCTACCTGGTGAACCGCACCAAGACGGGCATGGCGATGCGCGCGGTGTCCACGGATATCGACGCGGCGCGCCTGATGGCGGTGGACGTGAACCGCATCGTGTCCATCACCTTCGGCGTGGGATCGCTGCTGGCGGCCTTCGGCGGCATCATGTGGGCCTTCAAGTATCCGCAGCTGAATCCGCTGATGGGCATGATGCCGGGCCTGAAGTGCTTCATCGCGGCGGTCATCGGCGGCATCGGGTCCATCCCCGGCGCGGTGCTGGGCGGTTTCCTGCTCGGCTTCATAGAGATCATGACCGTGGCGCTTTTGCCGGAGCTTTCGGGGTATCGCGACGCGTTCGCGTTCGTGCTGCTCATCATCGTGCTGCTGGTGAAGCCCACGGGGCTGCTCGGCAAGCGCCAGGCCGAGAAGGTGTGACGCCATGAAGACCGGAATCCGATTGTCGACCCATCAGTGGTACACGGTGGCGGCGGTGGCCGCCTTCGCGGTCCTGGCCTTTGTGGCGGACCGCTTCTTCGACGCATTCACGCTGCGCATCTTCAATAACTGCGCCATCTACATCGTGCTGGCGCTCTCGCTGAACCTGCTGAACGGCTTCACGGGGCTGTTTTCGCTGGGGCACGCGGGCTTCATGGCGGTGGGCGCCTATGTCTGCGCCCTGCTGACGATGCCGCCGGCCCTGAAGCAGATGAACTATTTCCTTACCCCCATCGTGCCCTGGCTGGCCAACCTGCAGCTGCCCTTCCTGCCCGCGCTGATCGTGGCCGGCCTTGCCGCGGCGCTGATCGGCTTCCTGATCGGCGCGCCGGTGCTGCGCCTGCGCGACGACTACCTGGCCATCGCCACGCTGGGATTCTCGGAGATCATCCGCGTGCTGATCACCAACTTCCAGGCGGTGACGAACGGCGCGCAGGGGCTGAAGGGGCTGCCCCGCTTTTCCACGACCTGGACGGTATGGATCACCGCGGCGGTAACTGTGGTCATCATGACCCTGCTGATGCGGTCGAGCTACGGCCGCGCGATGAAGGCGGTGCGCGACGACGAGATCGCCGCCGAGGCGATGGGCGTGAACGTGTTCAGGATCAAGGTGACCTCGTTCACGGTGTCCAGCTTCCTGGCCGGCGTGGGCGGCGCGCTTCTCGGGCACATGATCACCACCATCGACCCGAAGATGTTCAGCTTCATGCTGACCTTCAATATCCTGCTGATCGTGGTACTGGGCGGCGTCGGCTCGATCTCAGGCTCCGTGATCGCCGCGGTGGTGGTTACCGTGCTGATGGAGTGGCTGCGCTTCCTGGACGAACCCCTCAACCTGATTTTCACGAAGACCAAGGGCATGCCGGGCCTGCGCATGGTGGTGTTTTCGCTGCTCCTGATGATCGTGGTGATTTTCAGGCAGCGGGGGCTGATGGGCAACAAGGAGTTTTCCTGGTCGATGGTCGAGGGGTGGCGCGCGTCGATCGGCCGCATGCTGGCTGCCCGCGGTGGCGTGAACAAGGGAGGACGGCGTGGCTGATCTCATGTTGTCCTCCGACGCGGTCACCATGCGGTTCGGCGGCCTGACGGCCGTGAGCGAACTGGGGATCAGGATCGAAAAGAACGAGATCGTCGGCCTGATCGGCCCGAACGGCGCGGGCAAGACCACCGCCTTCAACGTGATCACCGGCATGCTCAGGCCCACGACCGGCGCGGTGCGCTTCAGGGGCCGCGACATCACCGGCCTGAAGCCCCACTCGATCACCGAGATGGGCATCGCGCGCACCTTCCAGAACATCAGGCTCTTCAAGGACCTGAACGTGCTGGAAAACGTGATGGTCGGCTGCCATATCGGCATCGGCACGGGCATTTTCGGCGCCACGCTGCACCTGCCGTCATACCGGGTGCGCGAGCGCCAGGCGCGCGATTTCGCGATGGAGCTGCTGGCGAAGGTGGGACTGGCGGACAAGGCCGGCGATGTGGCGGTGAGCCTTCCCTACGGCGAGCAGCGCCGCCTGGAGATCGTGCGCGCCCTGGCCACGAGGCCTACCATGCTGCTGCTGGACGAGCCCGCCGCGGGCATGAATCCGCAGGAATCGGTGGAGCTGATGCAGCTGATACGCCGCGTGCGCGACGAGTTCGACCTGACGATTTTCCTGATCGAGCATCACATGCAGGTGGTCATGGGAGTCTGCGACCACATGTACGTGCTGGACTACGGCGTCACGATCGCCCACGGCGATCCGGCGGCGATCCAGCGCGATCCCAAAGTCATCGAAGCGTACCTGGGGGTGGAGTGATGCTGGAGATCCGCGGACTTTCGGTGCATTACGGTGGCATCCACGCCCTGCAGGGAATCGACGTGAATGTGCCCGAGGGCAAGATCGTGACCCTGATCGGCGCGAACGGCGCGGGCAAGAGCACGACGCTGCGCGCCATCGTGGGCCTGGTGAAGTCCTCCGGCGGCACGGTGACCTGGAAGGGCACACGGCTGACCGGCATGGCCACGCAGGACATCGTGAAGAGCGGCGTCGTGCTGGTGCCCGAGGGCAGGCGCGTGTTTCCCAACCTGACGGTGGACGAAAACCTTTCGCTGGGCGCCTACATGCGCAATGACGCGGCCGCCGTGGCCGC
>CAYRXK010000040.1:12600-19714 GCA_964428265.1 uncultured Treponemataceae bacterium | reverse complement strand
CGCGTCAGGCGGGCCTATCTGGGCGAGGCGCCGCACTAGGCTCAGGAAGGCCTTGCCGCCCCCTCGGCCGCGGGGGCGGAGGGGGGCGGGACGGGTGCGTGACCGCGCCGGTAGCGGCCGGGGAAGAGCCGCACCGTCAGGTCCGACGAAAATAGCCACACGAGCCGCGCGGTGTTCCGCGCCACGCCGAACATCATCGTGGCCATGAAAGCCGAGGCGATGCCCGGATCGGCGTAGAACAGATCGACCAGCCCCAGCCGCATGCCGGCCATCCTGCCCGCGATGGCAGGTACGATAAGGTAGAGAAGCGCCACGCGCATGACGATGCCGCCGACCGTGCGCGCCACCGTGATCCAGGGCAGCGCGCGAGAGGGCGAGTATTCCAGTCGGTCGCGCATGACGCGCACCCAGGAAAATGCGGTGACCGCCTGCAGGATCAGTCCCGAAAGGTAGGCCAGCGCGATGCCCGCCAGCACCAGGAGCGCCCGCCCGAAGGGGAAGAGCCGCGGCGCCGAACCCTCGAACATGATGCGTTCCGCCGCGGCCACGAGCATGGGCAGCACCAGGTTGGACTGGATAACGCCGCCCTGCGCGGAAATGATCACGATGCCGGAAAGCCGCTCCGGCCAGAGCGTGGCCCTGGAGCAGAAGCCCTGGATCGAGCCGCCCTGGAACACCAGGCGCGCGCCCGAATGCTCGGCCAGGCGCCAGCCCAGTCCGTTGGACGAGCCCGCCGACACCGGCTGGTACAGCGCCGGCACGGCCTTGGGAGGCAGCCCGCCGATGCCGCCGTTGCGCGGCGGAGCGACCAGGTAGGAGAGGAACCTGCCCATGTCGGCCGCGGTGGAGATGATGCCATCGGCCGGGGCCGCCACGCGCGGGATGCGGTTGGCGTAGGGAAAGGCGATGCCGAAGAAGGGGCCGGAGCCCACGGCGATCTCGCGAAGCGAATCGGGATTGGCGGTGGTGCCGTGCATGCCCAGGGGTATCAGCACGCGTTCGGACAGCAGCATGTCGAAGTGCTGCCCGGTGGCGCCTTCCATCGCGCGCCCGAGTATGCGGTAGGCCAGGCGCGATCTGGTGGGGCCCGACGCGCCATGGCCCTGGATCTGGAAAAGGTCGGGGAACCGGTCGGGACCGAAATCCAGGTCGCCCGCTTCCAAGCCCAGGCTCGCCGGAGCGAATTCCGAGAAGAGGCTGCGGTCCAGTTCCACCTCGTGCGCCGCCACCGCGCGCAGTGTCAGGGCGGGGCGGGGATCCTGCGAGAGGTCCGTCGCATCGGCCGTGGCCGCGCCCGCGATGCCGAATCCGGACTCTTTCCAGGGGATGTGGATGCGCAGGTCGTCGTCGAGGGTGAGTTCCTTCCGTTGGATCAGGGTTTGCAGCAGGGCGCCGGTGAGGACTTCTGAGGTGGGGCCGAGATACATAGGCGTATCGATGCTCAACCGCTTGCCGGTACCGTCGGTGCCGAACGCGTCGCGGTAGATGACCACGCCGTCCTTTACCACGGCGACGGCATAGCCATGGTTGCCCGAGCGCCTTAGCTCGTTCGAGAAAAGCGAGGCCAGGTCCGTGTAGCGTTCCGGGCTCAGTTCCGGCGCGAACAGCACGGTGGCGAGCGCGGTCGTGATGAAGAGCCAGGGGACGAGCCGTCTGAGAAAGCGCATCGCCGGCCAGTATAGCAGACCGCGGCGCCCCCGCGCGATACGGCCGTCCGTATCGCGGCGAAGGCGCCGCGGTCATTCCACAAGCTTTGACACACTGCTCAGAGTGTGAACAGCAGGTCCTCGTAGTTGGGGAAGGGCCAGTCGCCCTTCGGCATCGCGCGTTCGATTTCGTCGCCGATTTCCCGCAGCGCGTCCATGCCCGGCACCACGATTTCGCGGTAGCCCCGGGCGCAGGCGAGGGCCTCCTCGATTTCCTGCGCCGACTCCAGGGATTTTTCCAGGCGATCGGCCTCTTCGGAGAATTTCGCGGCCAGTGCGGCGAGTTTGCGCGCTTTCTGCTCGCTGACGGCGCTGGTGGCGCCGACGGCGGCCAGGGTCGCGGCGGTGCGCGCGAATGTTTCGGCGCTGGCGAGGGCCGCGGGCAGGATGCTGCGCCGCGCCATTTCGACCATGACGCCCGCCTCGATATTGATTTGCTTCGCGTAGCGCTCCAGGTAGATGTGGCAGCGGCTTTCGGATTCCTCTTCGGAAAGGATGCCCAGGCGGGCGAGCATGCCCGCGTTCGAAGGGCTCATGAATTCCGGAATGGCGTCCACCGCCGACTTGAACGAGGGCAGGCCGCGGGCTTCGGCTTCGCGCGCCCACTCGGCGGCATAACCGTTTCCGTTGAACACCACGCGGCGGTGCGCTTTCCAGGATTCGGCGACGATGGCCAGCGCCGACAGGACGGGATCCTTGCCGGCGGCCACCGCCGCTTCCAGCTTGTCGGCGAAGGCGATGAGGGTTTCGGCGACGGCCGCGTTCAGCATGGTGGTGGGCGTGGCGGCTGACTGCGAGGAGGCTACCATGCGGAATTCGAACTTGTTGCCGGTGAAGGCGAAGGGACTGGTGCGGTTGCGGTCGGAGAAGTCGCGGGGCAGCTTGGGCAGGGTGCGCGCGCCGATTTCCAGCATGTCCTGGCTGATGGCGGTGTTTTTCTTCCCGTTGCCGGCGGCGTTCAGGAGTTCGGTCAGGGGATCGCCGAGAAAGATGGAGATGACGGAGGGCGGGGCCTCGTTGCCGCCCAGGCGCCGGTCATTGCCCGCGGTGGCCGCGCTGGCGCGCAGCAGGGCCGCCCGGCGGTCCACGGCCTCTATTACCGCCTGCGTGAACAGGAGGAACCGCGCGAGCCCTACCGGGTCGGCCGTGCCGCCCGCGGGTGCCATGGCCTGGCCGGGGTCCAGCAGGTTGCGGCCGTCGTCGGTGGCCAGCGACCAGTTGATGTGCTTTCCGGATCCGTTTACCCCGGCGAAGGGCTTTTCGTGCAGCAGGGCGGCCATGCCGTGGCGCCCGGCGACCTTGCGGATGGTTTCCATGACAAGCTGGTTGGCGTCGGCGGCCTGATTGGCGCCGGAAAAGATCACCGCGATCTCGAACTGGTTGGGAGCCACCTCGTTGTGCTGGGTCTTGGCGGGCACGCCCATGGCCCAGAGTTCGCGGTTCAGGGCGCCCATGAAGCCGCCGACCTTGTCCTCGATGGCGCCGTAGTAATGGTCTTCCATTTCCTGGCCGCGCGCGGGCATGGATCCGTACACGGTGCGGCCGGCCAGGAGCAGGTCGGGGCGCTTTTTGTACAGGTCTCCGGCCACGAGGAAATATTCCTGTTCGGGGCCCGCGGTGGTGATGACGCGGGTGGCCTTGCTGTCGCCCAGGGCGCGCAGGATCCGGATCGAGGCTGCCCCGACCGCCTCCATGGACCTGAGCAGGGGGACTTTCTTGTCCAGGGCGTGGCCCTTGTAGGAGACGAAGGCGGTCGGGATGCAGAGGGTGACCGTGTCCTGGAAGGTTTTCAGGAAGGCGGGGCTGGTGACGTCCCAGGCGGTGTAGCCGCGCGCCTCGAACGTGGCGCGAAGCCCGCCGGAGGCGAAACTCGATGCGTCGGGCTCGCCCTTGACCAGTTCGCGGCCCGAGAATTCCATGATGACACCGCCGTCGGAAAGCGGCGAGGCGAAGGACTCGTGTTTTTCGGCGGTCAGGCCGGACAGGGGGTGGAACCAGTGGGTGTAGTGGGTGGCGCCGAATTCGGCGGCCCATTCCTTCATGGCGGCGGCGACGACTTCGGCGACTTCGAGGGTCAGTTCGCCCTTGCCTGCCTGGACGTCGACAATCCGGGCGAATATCGAGCGCGGCAGGCGCTCGCGCATGGTTGCGTTGGAAAAGCAGCGGCTTCCGTACAATTCGGGCAGCGCGGGGCTTCGGGGGGCGGTTCCGTTCATGATGGCTCCTGGTCGGATGAGGCTGCAAGTATTTAGCAGGAATCGTGCCAAATCAGGAGCTTATGCGTGATGTCCATACTGGCCAACAAGATATGCCCGGATCGAGGTGGAGGCGCACCGTGGCATGTTGAATGAGTAAAATTACATCGGTGTAGGATTGCTGCGCGAAAACTTACATTTTTGTGCGGAATTTGTGCCAATCTATCTTATAGCGCTCCAGGCCAAGCCTGAATCGCCGCTCGGTGATGCCCAGGCGGCGCGCGGCGGCGGCGGCGTTGCCCCGGTCGAATTTGAGCGCCTCGACGAGCATTTCCTTTTCAAGGCGGGCGATGGCGCCGTCCATGGTGCTCAAGGGGGCGGTTCCCGTGGATTCGGCCGATTGCAGGCTCGGCGGCAGGTGATACGCGTGGATGACGCCGTCGGTGCTGAGGATGGCGGCTCGCTCGATGCAGTTTTCCAGTTCGCGCACATTGCCCGGCCAATGGTAGCTCATCAGCAAGTCGAGCGCGGGGCTGGAAATACGCACCAGTTGCTTGCCGGAGCGGCGCGCGAATTCGCCGGTGAAGTGGTCGGCCAGCAGCAGGATGTCGGCGCCGCGTTCGCGCAGGGGCGGCACGTGGATCGGAAATACGTTCAGACGGAAATACAGGTCTTCGCGGAAGCGCCGCGCGCGCACTTCGGCGGCCAGGTCGCGGTTGGTGGCGGCGATGATGCGCGCGTTGGTCTCGATGCTGCGGGTGCCGCCGACCCGCTCGAAGCTACGTTCCTGTAGGATTCGCAGAAGCTTTACCTGGATGGCGGGCGATAGTTCGCCGATCTCGTCCAAAAAAAGGGTGCCGTCGCGCGCCAGTTCGAAGCGCCCCGCGCGGGCGGCGTGCGCGCCGGTGAACGAGCCCCGTTCGTGGCCGAACAGCTCGCTTTCGATGATGGATTCCGGAAGGGCGGCGCAGTTTACCGCGATGAACGGTCCGCCTGCGTGGTCGGACCGCTCGTGGATGGCGCGGGCCACCAGTTCCTTGCCGGTGCCGCTTTCTCCGGAGATGAGCACGGTGGCGTCGCTGCGCGCGACGCTGGCTACCAGCGCATACACGGCCTGCATGGCGCCCGATCGCCCTACCATGGCTTCGAAGGAGGGATCAGCCGATGCGGCGGCGCGCGCGCTTCCGGCAATCGCGGAAAGCTGTTCCGGGTCCTCGCCGCACCAGGCGGGCAGGGTGCCGAAACCGCCGTACCCGAGCGAGCGCCGGAGCGCGATCGCTTCGCCGAACAGCAGGGCGGCGGCTTCAAGGTAGCCTTTCAGTTCCTGGGCGCCGCCTTGCTTCGGGGTGGCGCGGCAGCCGAAGACGCCGCGCACGGACTCGCCTTCGCGCACCGGCACCTCGACCTCGACATGGGAATCCGCGGAACGGATCGCGGTTTCGCCGCGTTCCAGCGCGTAACCGCCGGGGCCCTTGCCCATCGAGAGTTCCTGGCCGCGGCGCGCGTAGCCTGGCGTCGATTCGGCCGGTTCGGTCGCGAGGACCACCAGCGGTTCGCCCCTCGACAGGGAAAAGGCGCCGAAGCTGGCCTGAACGCCCGAGGGGCCGAGCGCGGCGTGCAGGAGTGACAGGCAGGGTTTGAGCGCGGTGGCCAGGTCGGCGTGCAGGGACAGTTCCCGCGCGATGCCGAACAGCATGCGCGCCGGTGATTCGCCCGGGACGTTCAGAAGGCTGGAGGGGCTCACCGCGGACCTTTTCAGCGCACCAGAAGGATCTGGATGTCGCAGACGTTGGTATTGGTCGGGCCGGTCTTGAGTTGGCCGTCGACCGTTTCGAAGAAGGTGTAGGAGTCGTTGTCCTCCAGGTAGGCGGCCGGGTCCAGGCCCCGTTCGCGCGCGGCGTCCAGGATGTCCGGCGAGGCGAAGGCGCCGGCTGCGTCGTTGGCGCCGTCGTTGCCGTCGGTGGCGCAGGAGAGGAAGGCGATGCGGCGGTTGTCGCCCGGGGTTGCCCCCGCGGAACCGGAGCTGCGCGCCAGGGCGTTCAGGAAGGAGAGGGCCATTTCCTGGTTGCGGCCGCCCCTGCCGGAACCGCGTACCGTGACGGTGGTTTCGCCGCCGGCGATGAGGCAGGCGGGCTTTTTCAGGGGGAAGTCGGAAGCGGCGATGTCGCGCGCGGCGGCGAAGAAGAACTTGGCCACTTCGCGCGCCTCGCCCTCGATCCGGGAACTGTAGATGAGGCTGTCGTAGCCGAGCTTGCGCGCCTTGGCTTCGGCGGCGAGCAGGGCCATGCGGTTGGTGCCGATGAGGATGTTGTGGGTTCCGGCGAAGGCGGGGTCCGAGGGTTTGGGCGTTTCGGGAATCCTGCCGGCGGCGCCTTCTTCGAGGCGGCGGCGGACGGTTTCGGGCAGGGCGTCGTGGATGCCGTAGCGGCGGGTGGTGGCCAGGGCCTGGGCGAAGCTGGAGCCGTCGGGGACGGTGGGACCGGAGGCTATGGTGTCCAGGTCGTCGCCTATGACGTCCGAGAGGATGAGGCTGAGGACGGTGGCCGGCGCGTAGGCGCGGGCGGCCTGGCCGCCCTTGTAGGCCGAGAGGTGCTTGCGGACGCAGTTGAGTTCCTGGATGACCGCGCCGGAATTGAGGAGGAGCCGCGTGGCGGCGGCCTTGTCCTGCAGGGTAAGGCCTTCGGCCGGGGCGCAGGCGATGGCCGAGCCGCCGCCGGAGACGAGGTTGATGACGAGGGTGCGCGTGTCGAAGCGGGGGCGGTCCAGGAAGTCCCAGGGGGCCAGGAGGGCGCGCGCGGCGTCTATGGAGCTCTGGTCGGGTACGGGGTGCGCGGCTTCGATCAGGCGTATGCGCGACAGGGGTTCCACCGCGCCCTTCTTTACCGCCACGATGCCGCATTCGATCAGGTCGCCGAGGATGTCTTCCAGCGCGAGGGCCATGCGCGCCGTGGCCTTGCCCAGGCCGGTGACGACGATGCGGTCGTAGTCGTCAAGGTCGTAGGCCTGGTGCGCGAGTTCGGTGCGGACCTGCAGGCGACCCCTGCCTGCCGTGCTTTCCAGGTGCAGTACGCGGCGCATCATCGCCGCGGGATCCACGCGCTCGAGACCGGCCATGAAAATGGATCGCGCGTCTTCCCTGAGTCGGTCCTGGTAGGCGTTCATACCGGCGAGAGTACGCTGTCCGCGCCCACAGGGCAAGTATGGAGCCCGGAA
>CAYRXK010000040.1:6861-12500 GCA_964428265.1 uncultured Treponemataceae bacterium | reverse complement strand
CGCGGCAACGCAGGCCAGGCGCGGCTGTGGCGCGGCAGGTTCGCGGGCGCCGCGCCTACATGAAAAGCGACAGCAGCGCGAGCGCGGCGAAGGCCGCCAGGCCCTGCACCGCCGTGGCCGCGCTGAAGGCCCTGAACGCGGCGGGTACCGTCATGCCCGTGCAGTGCGCCACCAGCCAGAAGTATGAATCGTTGACCTGCGACATGATCATCGCGCCCGCGCCAATCGCGACGACGGCGAGCGCCGGATCCAGCCCGAGTCCTCCCATGAGGGGTGCCAGGATGCCGGATGCGGTGATGATGGCCACGGTGGATGATCCCTGCGCGGTTTTCAGGGCGGCCGCGACGATGAAGGGCAGTACGATGCCCAGGTCGAGGCCGGCCAGCGAGCCCCTGGTGAAATCGACCAAGGGGCTTACCCTGATCACCTGGCTGAAAGCGCCGCCGGCGGCGACGATGGCCAGAATGGGGCCCGCGTCCTGGATGCCGCGGCGTATCCACCGGTTGAATGCGGTGCGCCGCGAGCCCGCGGGCAGCAGCGGCAGCGATGCGCCAAGCGCCGCGGACAGGGCGACCGCGGGATCGCCGGCGAAGGCGAAGAATGCCAGGATGGCTCCGCCTCCGAAGGGCCTGGCGGGTATTTCGGCGATCGATTTCATGCTTATGAGAAAAAGCGGCAGCGCGAAGGGAAGAAAGGCTTTCCATGCGGGCGGAAGCGCGGTGGGGTCCGCCTCGGCCGGATCGGCGGCGGCTTCCTGCCCGGCCTGACCGCGCGGCGCATGTTTCAAGGCCCAGAGGAGGCCCGCCAGCGATGCCGGAATGGCAACGATCAGGCCGAAGAGGATGACGCGGCCAAGGTCCGCGCCCAGGGCTACGGTCGCGGCGAGCGGCCCGGCCGTGGGCGGCAGCAGGCTGTTGGTCGCGTACAAACCGGTGGCCAGCGCCACCGACAGGACGGCCGGAGGAATCCTTGTTTCCGTTGCCAGGGTTTTCTGCAGGGGGTTCAGGAGGACAAAGGCCGCATCGCAGGGAACGGGGATCGAAACAAGGGCGCCCGAGAGATTGGCGGCCAGCGGCGCGCGCCGTGCGCCGAGCAGGCGGAAAATGCCGCGGCTGATGACACGCGCGGCGCCGGTTCCGTGCAGGATGCCGCCCAGCATGGTTCCCGCGAGGATCACGATGCCGAGCGATGCCAGGGTTCCGCCGAATCCGCCCTTCACCTGGCGGACCAGTTCCGGCGCGGGCACTCCGATGGCCAGTCCGTAGGCGAACGCGGCGCCGAGCATCGCGATGAAGGGATGCACCTTGTATCTGCCGGCGAGCACGGCGATCAGCGCCACCGCCAGTACGAGGAACAGAAGGGCAAGTTCGCCGGAAACCATGGGTGCCTCCCCGGCGGAGTATATACCGGAGCGGCGCCTTTTGCGCAGGGATGCGTCGCCGGCGGGGGGCGGACACCGGCACTCGAGGGACCCTCTTGTGCAGGTTCGGGGCGACGTGCTAGGGTCGCCCTTACCGATGGAGGAGCGGTCCCCATCAGTACGCCGGCGGAGGAACGGGTTCCCGCGATGCCGGCCGAAAGGGGAGGACCGCCGAAGGGTCAGCATGCCGCCCGTGGCGCGCTGCCTTGGACGTCCGGGACAACACCCGGCGGCTGTCGCGGGAATCATAGCCACCCGCGGAGTGCCTGACGTATGGCCTTCTTCCCTTGGTCGCCGCCTTCGCGGGCGGACAGCACCGGGGCCCCGAGGCGCCGCAGCATGCGGCGCGCGCACCGTCCGCGGCGCGGCAGTTTGCCCGCTTCCGGACCCGCGCAGGAAGGACTACTCACGGAACCTCCTTCGGACCGGAGGCCACAATGGGTAGCTTTCAGTCCGTGGGCATCGCCCCCAATTCAGCCTTTCACGGCATCATCGCATCGGGTAAGAAGATACCCGTAGCCGTCCTCGGCGCCACCGGCACCGTGGGCCAGCGCTTCATCAGGCGCCTGGCGAACCATCCCCTGTTCTATCCCGCGTACCTGGCCGCCAGCGAACGCTCCGTGGGCAAGAAGTACCGCGACGCCTGCGCCTGGCACCTGGACGGCGAACCCTGGGCCGGCTGCGGCGACATGATCGTCGTGGCCTGCGAACCCGGCCAGGCGCCGGCCCCGATCGTCTTCTCGGCGCTGGACACCGAACCCGCGCGCCTGGCCGAGCCTGCCTTCGCCGCGGCCGGCGCCCAGGTGTTCTCCAACGCCAGCACCTTCCGCATGGACGCCGACGTCCCCCTCCTCATTCCAGAAATCAACGCGGCGCACCTGGGCATGATCGGGCACCAGCGCGCCTCGCGCGGCTGGTCGGGCTCCATCGTGACCAACCCCAACTGCACCACCGTGATGCTCGCCGCGCCCCTTGCTCCGCTGGAACGCGAGTTCGGCATCGAAGCCGTCATGATGACCAGCATGCAGGCCATCTCCGGCGCGGGCTACCCGGGCGTGTCGGCGATGGATATCACCTCCAACGTCATCCCCCTGATCCGCAACGAGGAACCCAAGGTCGAGGTCGAATCGAACAAGATCCTCGGCGGCCTGCGCGGTGCCGACGCGACGACGGAATTCGCCTACGCCGATTTCGCCGTGTCGGCCACCTGCACCCGCGTGCCGGTGATCGAGGGCCACACGATTTCCGCCTCGGTGCGCCTGCGCGGCAACCCCTCGCTGGCCGACGTGCGGC
This sequence comes from uncultured Treponemataceae bacterium, assembly GCA_964428265.1. Lineage (GTDB taxonomy): Bacteria > Spirochaetota > Spirochaetia > Treponematales > Rectinemataceae > CAYRXK01. The sequence continues at coordinate 9,787 of CAYRXK010000040.1, read as the reverse complement.
ACGCCCTCGATACGTACATTCCGGATACCGCGGGCCTGGGCCTGCACAGCGCGCCTGAAAAATTCCTGGCCTACACGGACCTGGCGGACCGGCCGCAGCCCCGCCGCGACGTGGAAACCGACGGCGGCATGCGCGTGACCGTCGGACGCCTGCGCGAGTGCAGCATCCTCGGGTTCAAGTTCATTTCGATGGGGCACAATACCGAGCGCGGCGCGGCGGGCGCCTCGGTCCTGAACGCCGAACTGGCGCTGGCGACGGGGGCGATCTGAAATGAGCGTAGTGATGAAATTCGGCGGGACCTCGGTGGGGGATCCCGACAGGATGCGCGAGGTGGCGCGCCTGGCGCGCCGCTACGAAAGCAAGGGCGTGCTGGTGGTGGTCTCGGCCATGTCCGGCGTCACGAATTCGCTGTTCAAGGCGGCGCAGACCGCGATGGCGGGCGACCTTACCGCCGCGAACGCGATCGTCGGCGAACTGCGCGACCGGCACCTGGCCGCCCTGCGCACGCTCAGGCCCGACGGCGCGCCCCAGGTTGAATCGGAAATCAAGACCATCCTGCAGACCCTCGAGTCGCGCCTGCACGGCGTGCGCCTGCTGGGCGAATTGTCGCCGCGCAGCATGGACGAAATCGCCGCGGTGGGCGAACGGCTTTCGGGCCTCCTGGTGGGCCTTGCCGCCGACGCTCCCTGCGTGGACGCGCGCGGCGTGATGCGCACGAATTCCGAATTCGGAGAAGCCGTGCCGGACCGCGAGGCCATGCAGGCGCTGGCGAGGGAGCGGCTCGCGCCGCTGACGGTTCCCGGCAAGATCGCGGTGACGATGGGCTACATCGGTTCGGACGTGAACGGGGTCACGACCACGCTGGGCCGCGGCGGTTCGGATTATTCGGCCAGCCTGTTCGGCGCGGCGCTCGGCGCCGAGGAAATCCAGATCTGGACGGATGTCGAGGGTATCCTGACCTGCGACCCTCGCATCGTGAAAAAGGCGCGCACGGTGGAAATCCTCGGATACGAAGAGGCGGCGGAGCTCGCGGCGTACGGCGCGAAAGTGCTGCATCCGGCCACGATCCGGCCGGCGCTGGAGGCGGGCATCCCGGTTACGGTGCGCTCCACGATGAAGGCCGACGGGCTTTTTTCCACGATCAAGCCGGGCTCCTCGTCGGGGCGCGCCGCGGTGGCGCTGGCCATGCGCCGCAACGTGGCGGTGCTCAGCGTGCGTCAGGAAAAGATGATCGCGCAGGCGGGCTTCCTGGCGCGGCTGTTCGAGGTGTTCGGCGACCACGGCGTCAGCGTCGACCTGGTTTCCACTTCGGAAATCTGCGTGTCGGTTTCGCTGGACATGGCCGAGCCGATCGACGCGCTGGTGCGCGACCTGGAAAGGATCGGCAGCGTCGAGGTGGCGCGCGAGCGCGCCGTGGTGGCGGTGGTCGGCGACATGCTCAAGGAGACGCCCGCGGTGCTCCGCAGGGTGTTCAACGCGTTGGGCGATATCGATGTGGACATGGTGTCGATGGGCGCGAACGACATCAACCTGAGCCTGGTAATCCGCGCCGAGGGCGCCGAGGACGCGCTGCGCGCGCTGCACGCGGAATTCTTCGAGGGGGCCGCATGAAACTGGGTATTTTCGGCAAGGGCAGGCTCGGCACCGCGATCGCCACCGAGGTTTCCAGGGCGGCTTCGGCCGCGATGGCCATGGGCGTTCCCGCGCCCTTCGAGCTGGCCTGGGAAGAGGACATCGACCCCTGCGCCCGCGAAGGCGCCGAGGTGGCGATCGATTCCAGCGTCGCATCCGCGGTGCGCGGCCACGTGGAATGGGCCGTTGCGTCCGGAACGGATCTGGTGATCGCGGTGACGGGCTGGGAAATGGCGGACATCGCGGACCTGGTGCGCGGGCGCATCGGCGTCCTCGTGGCGCCCAACCTGAGCCCGGGCGCGGCCCTGGTGCGGCGCATGGCGAAACTGATGGGCGCCTACGCTTCGGCGGTGTCCGAATCGGATATCGCGATATGCGAATGGCACCATCGGTTGAAGGCCGACGCGCCTTCGGGCACCGCGAAGAGTTTCGCCGACGCGGTGATTTCGGGCGGCGGGCGCTATTCCGGCTGGAGCATGGGCGCCTACGAGAAATCCAGGATCAACGTGACGTCGATCCGATCGGGCTACGACGCGGGGCGGCACGAGATCATCCTGGATTCGCCGCTTGAGACGATCACGGTGACGCACCAGGCGCGCGACCGCGCGGTATTCGCGTCGGGGGCGCTCAAGGCCGCCGCCTGGCTGCGCGGCAGGAAGGGCGTGTTCACGATGGACGATTTCGCGGCCGCGATGCTCGACGCGTCGCTCGCCGACAGGCGCTGACGGCTGACGGAGGTTGGAACGATGGAACAGCTCAGGGGCATGAAGGGTCTCGGCATCGCGCTCGCCACGCCGTTCTTCGCGGATGGCGGCGTCGACTACGCCTCGTTCGAGGCGCTTATCGATCATGTATCGAGGCCGGACGGCGCGGATTTCCTGGTCGTGCTCGGCTCCACCGGCGAGGCGGCGACGACCGAGCCCGACGAGCGGCGCGAACTGGTGCGCCGCGCGGTGGCCATGCGGTGCGGCCTGCCCATCGTGGTGGGAACGGGGTCCAACGCGACGGCATCGACGGTGCGCATGACGGCGGAGGCCGTGGCGCAGGGCGCCGACGGCGTGCTGGTGGTGGTGCCGTTCTACAACAAGCCGAATCCGAACGGGCTGGTCGCGCATTTCCGCGAGGCCGCCGAGGCCGCCGCGGGCAGGCCCGTCATCGCGTACAACGTACCCGGCCGCACCGGGCTGAACATGACGCCCGCCCTGCTGTCGCGGCTCTGGGAAATCCCCAACGTGGTCGCGGTAAAGGAATCCTCGGGCAACCTGGCGCAGATCGGCGAGATCTGCCGCACGCT
>CAYRXK010000040.1:0-6761 GCA_964428265.1 uncultured Treponemataceae bacterium | reverse complement strand
CCCGCCTCGGCCGCCACCCGCGCGAAGATCGCCGAAACCCTTGCGCCCTTCGCGGGCGCCAACGGCGGCCGCGGCAAGGCCGGAGGCGCCGCGTGACCCCCGCCGAATTCGAACGCTGGTTCGCCGCCCCGGCCGACGGCATCGCGCCGCGCGCGGAAGTCTGGCCCCTGTTCCTTGACGCCCTGGAATCCGGCGCCGTCGCCGCGACCGAACGCGACGCCGACGGAAATTGGCAGGCGGTGGCCTGGGTAAAGGCCGCCATACTCTCCGGCTTCAAGTCAGGCGGCATCGAGTCCCACGACTGGCCGGGCGGCGCCTTCGACCGGCCGGCCTTCCCTCCGCGCCGCTTCGCCGAATCCGACGGCGTGCGCGTGGTGCCGGGCGGCAGCTCGGCCAGGCGCGGCGCGCACATAGCCCGGGGCGTCGTGGTCATGCCCCCCTCGTACATCAATGTGGGAGCCTGGATCGGCGAAGGCACGATGGTGGACAGCCACGTCCTGGTGGGCTCCTGCGCCCGCGTCGGCGCGCGCGTGCACCTGTCCGCCGGCGTGCAGGTGGGCGGCGTGCTCGAACCCCCGCAGGCCCGCCCCGTCGTGGTCGAGGACGGCGCCTTCATCGGCGCGCTGTCAGGCCTGTTCGAGGGGGTGGTGGTGCGCGAACGCGCGGTCGTGGCGCCGGGCGTCATCCTCACCATGGGAACCAGGATTTTCGACCTGGTGAATGGCCGCGAACTGAAGGGCGAGGTGCCCGCGGGCGCGGTGGTGGTTCCCGGGTCGAGGCCCGCGCGCGGCGAGTACGCGCGGGACATGGGGATATCGCTGCAGGTTCCCTGCATCGTGAAGTACCGCGACGCCAAGACGGACGCCGCGGTCGTGCTCGAAGAAGCCCTGCGCGCCTGAAGCGCGGCCGGGGCGGGGAGAAACACGTATATGGCGAAGCTGGGCATCATCGGGGCGGGCAAGATCGGCGAGGCGATCCTGAAAGGCGTATTCGCGAAGGGCCTGTTCGCCCCGGAGGACGTGATCCTCTCGGTGCGGACCGAAAAGCACCGCGCCGACCTGGAAGCCCGCTTTGGCGTGCGCTCGGTGCTGGACAACCGTGTCGTGGCCTCCGAGTGCGGGATCATCATCCTGGCGGTTAAGCCCAAGTCCGTGGCCGAGGTCATGGCGCAGGTCGCGCCGGTCCTGCGGGAAGGCGCGCTGGTGGTGTCCACCGCGGCCGGCGTGGTCCTGGATGTGATCGAGTCGAGGGTGCCCGGCCATGTGGGAGTGGTCCGCGCGATGCCCAACCTGGCCGTCTCCGTGGGCGAGGGCATGACGGCCCTCTCTCCCGGCCGCAACGCCAGCCCCGAACAGGTCGGCGTCGCCACCGGCATCTTCCAGGCCACCGGCCGCGCCATCGTCGTCGACGAGCAGCACATGGACGCCGTGACCGGGCTGTCCGGCTCGGGTCCCGCCTATGTGTACATCATCATCGAGGCGCTCGCCGACGGCGGCGTCAAGCTCGGCCTGCCGCGCGAGGTGGCCACCGAACTGGCCGCGCAGACCGTGCTCGGCGCCGCGAAAACCGTGCTGGTATCCGGCGAGCACCCCGCCAAGCTCAAGGACCAGGTGACCACGCCCGCGGGCGTCACCATCGACGGCCTGCTCGAACTGGAAGAGGGCGGCCTTCGCGTGACCCTGATCAAGGCGGTGGTAAAGGCCGCCGAGCGGTCGCGCCAGCTCCTGCACAAGTGAGGGACGGCCCGGGCCGTTGCGGCCCGGGTATCGGCGAAGCCGGGTATCGGCGCCCGGTTTCGCGCGAAAAATAATTATTAAGATTGAATAAAATATCAATTTTGGGGCTATCGGTGCCCGGGAAATATGTGTACAATAAGTCACTATGAGCACCGATAAACCCGTGAAGCCCGCAGAACCGGTCAAGCCGTTTTCCAAAGCCAAAAGCGCGGTAGTCCGCGCCGCGTCCCAGGCGATCCGCGAAGACGGCCCGCGCGCCGCCACGCTCAAGAATGTCGCCCGCAGGGCCAGCATCACCGAGCCGGCCATCTTCCGCCATTTCGATGGGGTCGAGGGGCTGTTCGCCGGCCTGTACCACGTGGCCGAGGCGGTTTCCCTGCAGTTCGAGAATTCCTTCGACGAGACGCTGCCGCCCCTGCACCGGCTCGGCCGCGCCTTGCGCGCGCGCATCGGCGAACTGGCCGCCGATCCGGATCTGGCCTACCTGGTGGCGCACCCCTACGAAGTATTCGGCAGCTACGCCGAACTGCGCGCGCGTGTCGATGTCCGCGCTGCCCGCGAGCGCGAGCTCGCCGCGGCCTGCCTGGCCGAGGCGCGCGAAACCGGCGTGTTCAAGGCCGAGCTTTCCCTGGAAACGGCCGAGGCGCTCATCGTCGGCGCTTCCTGGCACCTCATCTCGCAGTGGGCCGGCGTCAACGGCGAGTTCGACCTTCTCAGCCGATTCGACACGATGTGGGCCGAATTCCTGCGCATGGCTGCGCCGCACGCGGCGCCGCGCAAGAAGGCCGTCAAGTCCTGAGCCGCGCGTAGGGCGTTCCGGTGATCGGCAGCCTTTCGCGCAGCGCGCCGTCCCTGCGACGGTACGCGTTGGCCACCGCCGACGCGGTCGGGATCGTGGATATTTCGCCGATGCCCTTCGCGCCGAAGCCCGCGCCCGAATGTCCGCCCTTTACGAAGATGACGCGTATCGGCGGCACATCGGTGGCGCGGAGCAGGCCCAGGGTGCCGTAGCGCGCCTTCGGCCTGCCCCTGTCCAGGGGGAAGTCCTCGGTGAGCGCATACCCCAGACCCATGACCACCCCGCCCTCGACCTGGCCCGACGTGGTGACCGGATTCACGATGCGACCGGAGTCGTGCGCGGCGACCACCGACTCGATGCGGCCGTCATCGCCCAGCCTGACCAGGTGGCAGGCGTAGCTGTAGGCGACATGCGACACCGGGTTGGGCTTGTCCGCATCGAAGCGGTCGGTGATGGCCGAATATTCCCCATGGAAGGTCCTGCCCGATAGCGGAGCGAACCTGAACGCGCCCGCCGCGCCGCCTGCGGGCGCCGCCGCGCCGCCGTGGGCCTCCAGGACCTGAAGGCAAGCCCGTCTGCAGGCTTCGCCGGCGAACAGGGTCTGCCGCGACGCGGTGGTCGTGCCCGAATCCGGGGTAAGGTCCGAATCCGGCCTGATGTAGCGCACGCGCTCCGGGGCCAGTCCGAGGGTTTCGCAGGCGATCTGCGTGAGCACCGTGCCCAGGCCCTGGCCGATGCAGGCCGCGCCCGATCGCAGTTCCACATGATCGCCGCGTACCAGCACGTCGCAGCGCCCCACGTCCGAATGCCCCACGCCGATGCCCGTGTTCTTGAACCCGCAGGCCAGGCCCGTGCGATCGGGCGCGGCCAGGTAGTCTTCGCGGACCGCCTTCAGGCACTCGGCCAGGGCGGTGTCGGGGCCGGCGATCTGCCCGTTCGGCAGGACCTGCCCGGGCCGGATCGCGTTGCGCATGCGGATTTCCCAGGCGGAGATGCCGGCCTTGTCGGCCAGCAGGTCCAGGCAGGATTCGAACGCGAAGTTCACCTGCGGCACGCCGAAGCCGCGGAAGGCGCCGGCCGGCGGATTGTTCGTGTAGACGCAGTACCCCTCGACATGGATATCGCCATAGGCGTAGGGCCCGCCGAAATGCGTGACCGCGCGGTGCAGCACGGGGCTGCCCAGCGAGGCGTAGGCGCCCGTGTCGGCCACGATGCGGCCGCGCGCGCCGACGATCTTTCCCTGCGCGTCGCAGCCCAGGGTCAGGCGCACCCGCATGGGGTGGCGCTTGGGATGCACGTCGATGCTTTCCTGCCGGCTCAGGGTGAATTTGACCGGCTTGCCCGTCTTCCAGGCCAGGAGCGCGGAAAAGTGCTGCACCGTCTGGTCTTCCTTGCCCCCGAATCCGCCGCCCACATAGGACGACAGGATCCGCACCTTTTCGTCCGGAATGCCCAGGCTGTGCGACACGTACTTGCGGCCGTCGAACACGTTCTGCTCGCCGGTGCGCACCGTGACGTTCCCCCGCGCATCCGGTGGGTAGGCCAGCGCGCTCTCGGGCTCCATGAAGGCATGCTCGGTGAAGGGCGTGGAAAACTCGCCCGACACGAGGTGCGCGGCGCGGACCAGGGCGGCATCCGCATCGCCGCGGTGCAGCACCATCGACGACAGCAGGTTTCCCGACGCGTGTATCTTCGGCGCCTCCGGGTCGAGGGCGAACTCCGGGTCCGTGATCGGTTCGAGCTCCTCGTACCCGACCTTTATCAGCGCGCAGGCGCGCGCGGCGATTTCAGGCTCGTCCGCCGCCACGATGGCCAGGGCGTCGCCCACGCAGCGGGTGTGCTCGCCCACGGCGACCAGGCTGGGCCAGTCGGAGGACAGGTGTCCCAGGAAGCGGTCGCCGGGGATGTCCCGCCAGGTCATGACGGCGCGGACCCCCGGCAGGGTTTCGGCCTGCGATGTGTCGATGGAAAGGACGAGGGCGCGGGCGTGCGCCGCGCGCAGGGCCTTGCCGTGCAGCATGCCGGGCTCGGCGTAATCGTCCGAGTAGCGGGCGGTGCCGCGGGCCTTTTCCTCCGCGTCTATGCGGTCGAAGGAGGCGCCGATGGCGGCGGCGCCCATGGCGCCCATGGCGCCCACGGCGCCCGACGGAGCGGCCGCGTCGCCACGCAGGATCGCGGCGGCGTCACGGATGCCCTGGATGATCTTCGCGTAGCCGGTGCAGCGGCAGATGTTGCGCCTGATGGCCTGGCGCACTTCAGCCTCGGTCGGATCGGGATTCTTGTCCAGAAGGGCTTTGGCCGAGATGATCATGCCGGGGATGCAGAACCCGCACTGCACCGCGCCCGCACGCGCGAATGCCCGCGCGTAGGCGTCTATTTCGCGCGCGGGGATGCCCTCGACCGTCAGGACCGCCTTGCCGGCCACCTTCGCGGCGGTCAGCACGCAGGCGTTCATCGCGCGGCCGTCGACCAGGACCATGCAGGCGCCGCAGGCGCCCTCCGCGCATCCGTTCTTCACGGAGCTCAGGTTCGCGTCGCGCCTGAGCCAGTCCAGCAGGTTCCGGCTTTCGTCAACCTCGACCCTGGCGCCATTGACGCTGAAAACGGCCATTCCCATGAATCAGACCCTCTTTTCCCGGTTGTACGGACGACCCAGTTCGGCCGGTCCGCGCATGGCCGAGCCGCGCGAGAAGGAGAGTACCACGATCACGAGCACGTAGGGCAGCATGACCGCGAATTCGTACGGGAAGTCGATGCCCAGCACCTGAATGGCAAGCTGGAACGACTGCGCGATGCTGAACAGCAGGGCGCCGCCCAGGATGTAGCCGGGATGCCAGCGGCCGAAGTACACCAGGGCCACCGCGATGAACCCGCGTCCGGCGACGATGTCGTCGGCGAACATCTTCGCCTGCGCCAGCGAAAGATAGGCGCCGGCCAGGCCGGCCAGCGCGCCGCCGATCATCAGCGCCTGGTACCGGGTGCGCAGGACGTTGGTGCCCATGGTGTCGGCCGCGCGCGGATGCGTGCCCACGGCGCGCACTTTCAGGCCCCAGGGCGTCTTGAACAGCACGTACCACCCGATCGGCACCATCAGGAAGGCGATGTAGGCGAAGGGCGTCATGGTGAAAAGGATGGGCCCGATAAAGGGAATTTTGGACAGGACCGGAACCGGCCAGGTGTCGATGCCCGGAATGCCGGTGACGCCGCCCACGAAGTGCCGCGACAGGGTGCCCGCGGTTCCCCATCCGAGCATCTGCAGGCCGATGCCCGCGATGCCCTGCGGCGCGCGGAACGATACGGTGACCAGGCCGAACAGCGCGCCCAGCGCCACGCCCGCCGCCAGCGCGCAGGCGATGCCGATCAGGTTGGCCCAGGGCCCCAGCGGGGATGCCTTCAGGAAATGCGCCGGCAGGAAGCCAAGGAACGCGCCCATGGCCATGATGCCTTCGCAGCCGAGGTTGAACACGCCGGCGCGCTGGTTGTACATCTCGCCCAGGGCCGCCAGCAGCAGGGCCACGGAGAAGGGAATGCCGATCGCGAGTATGTTGCCGATGATGTCGAGGATGCTCATCGCTTCGACCTCCCGAAGAACGCGGTCATGGCGCGCACCGCCTTGTCGCGCGCGTAGGGATCGTTCAGCCAGGTCTTGGCCGACACGATGCTCAGGATGACCGCCCCCTGCAGGACCAGGACCATGTTGGCGGGCACGGAAAGGGCGCGCTGCGTCATGTCCGCGCCGATCAGGAGCAGGCCGAAGAAAAAGGCCGACGGCACGATGCCCGCGGGGTGCAGGCCGCCGAACAGCGCCACCACGATTCCCGAGAAACCATAGCCCGCGGATACGCCCTCGATCGCGCGCCGGTGCACGCCCGTCACTTCGATCGCCCCCGCCAGGCCCGCGAAGGCGCCTGAGAGCACCATGGCCAGCGCCAGGCAGGCCGGCACGCTCATGCCCGCGTAGCGCGCCGCCTTGGCCTCGGCGCCCGCCGCGCGCATCTTGAAGCCCCAGGTGGTGCGCCACAGCAGCAGGAACACCAGGACCGCCAGCACGATGGCTATGGCCAGGCCCCAATGCAGGCGGAAGCCGGGCAGGATGCGGTCCAGCCAGGCGGTCTTCGGCAATCGCATCGACTGCGGCGTGCCGGAACCGACCTGCAGCTCCGCCGGGTCTATCATCGGCCCGCGCAGCAGGAATCCGTGGATCTGCGCCGCGATGTAGTTCAGCA
>CAYRXK010000039.1:19290-24719 GCA_964428265.1 uncultured Treponemataceae bacterium | reverse complement strand
CGCAGACGTCGAAGTCGTACTCCACGTTGCCGTAGGGCGCGGTGGTCGCCAGCATTCCGTGCGGCGTGGTGGGCGAATACTGTCCGGAGGTCATGCCGTAGATCGAGTTGTTCATCACGATGGTCGTGATGTCGATGTTGCGGCGCGCGGCGTGGATGAAGTGGTTGCCGCCGATGGCCGCGCAGTCTCCGTCGCCGGTCATGACGATGACCTTGAGGTCGGGCCGCGCCAGCTTGACGCCGGTGGCGAAGGCCAGGGCGCGTCCGTGCGCGGTGTGCAGCGTGTCGAAGTCCAGGTAGCCGACCGCGCGGCTGGAACAGCCGATGCCGGACACCAGCACCGTCTTGTTCTTGTCCAGGCCGAGCTTGTCTATCGCGCGGACCAGGGCGCCGGTGACGGTGCCGTGGCCGCAGCCGGGGCACCAGATGTGGGGAAGCCGTTCCCTGCGGAAATACGACAGGAATTCTGCCATCAGAATGCCTCCTTCAGGGCGGCGTACACTTCGTCCGGGTGGAACAGGTCGCCGTTCACCTTGCCCAGGCGCGTGACGGGCGCCTTGCAGCCGACCACGCGCTCGACTTCCAGCGCGAGCTGGCCGAGGTTCATTTCGGGCACGATGACCCTGCGGGCGGTCTTGGTCAGGTTCCTGACCACGTCTTCGGGGAAGGGCCAGATCGTCTTGAGGCGCAGCATGCCGGCCTTCAGGCCTTCCTTGCGGGCGCGCCTGACCGCCGAAAGGGCGGCAAGGGCGGAGGATCCGAAGGAAATGACCGCGACCTCGCAATCGTCCGTGGATTCGGCAACGTAATCGGCGATTTCGTCCACGTTCTTTTCTATCTTGCGGTGGAGGCGCCGCATGAGGGCATCGGCCACCGAAGCCTTGCCCGAGGGGGCGCCGGTTTCGTCATGGAAGAGTCCGGTCACGTGCCAGCGGTAGCCGCCGCCGAAAGGCGCCATGAGCGGCACGCCGCCGTCCGGATCCGCGGTGTAGGGCTTGTAGCCCGCCGGAGAACTCGGTGCGGCCCGGCGCGGCAGCTTCATGGTGGCAGGATCGGGCAGCACGACCTTTTCGCGCATGTGGCCGATGACTTCGTCCGTCAGGACGATGACCGGCACCCGGTACTTTTCTGAAAGTTCGAAGGCGCGGAACGTGAGTTCGAAGCATTCGCGCACGTTGCCCGGCGCCAGCGCGATGATGGGATGGTCGCCATGCGTGCCCCAGCGCGCCTGCATGACATCGCCCTGCGCGGGGCTGGTGGGCATGCCCGTGGAGGGCCCCATGCGCTGTACGTTGATGATGACCACCGGCACCTCGGTGAGGCTTGCGTAGCCGATGGATTCCTGCATGAGCGAAAAGCCGGGCCCCGAGGTGGCGGTCATCGACTTCTTTCCGGTAAGGGAGGCGCCGATGCATGCCGCGATGGATCCGATCTCATCCTCCATCTGGATGAAGGCGCCGCCCAGCTTGGGCAGTTCTTCTGCGCAGATTTCCGCTATTTCGGTGGAGGGGGTGATGGGATAGCCGGCGTAGAATTCGAGTCCGGCGGCGATGGCGCCCGCGGTGGCCGCCTCGTTGCCCTGCATGAGCTTGACGATTTCAGCCATGGTGCGCCTCCGGCGGCAGTCCGAGATCCAGGGCGTCTACATCGCCCGCATGGTTCGGTTCCGGCTCCTTCGGTTTCACCTCTATGGCGAAATCGGGGCACCGGAATTCGCACATCCTGCATCCGATGCAGATTTCAGGACGCTCGGGGAATACCTTTCCGTTCTTGAGCACCAGGAGCTGCTTCGGGCAGAAGGCAACACAGATGCCGCAACCCTTGCAGTACTTCTCCCGGACCACGTGGAAGTAGCCCTTCTTTTGTTCTGCCATGACCCCTATCCGTTGATGAGGTACGACGCATCCCGCGCGGAAGGTCCGAAGACGCTTCCAGCGGTATACCACCGATCCGATACATCGCCGGGCGATGAAACCCGGAGCATGATTTGATCTTGGATTGGGACGCGGCGTTCCGTTACAGAATACTCGATATACGCAATCCTGTCAAAACGCAAAACGCCATATCGACACATGAATGATGCCGGAATCCCCGACCACCTCGACCGTGGGCGGAATTGCCGATATACTGAGACTAGATGCATGATGGGGAATTGTTCCCCCTCGACCTACAATCATCATCATACGGAGCCGCCGGATGCAGAAGCAGGTGAAAATACGGGATCTGACCCTGAGGGACGGGCAGCAGTCGCAATTCGCGACGCGCATGAACCAGGCCCAGGTGGACAGGGTGCTGGCGTCATACCGCCAGGCGCACTTCTATGCCATGGAAGTCTGGGGCGGCGCGGTGCCGGATTCGGTCATGCGCTACCTGAACGAAAATCCCTGGACCAGGCTGGAATCCATAAAGGCGGGCATAGAGGGCGTATCCAAGCTCACCGCCCTGTCGCGCGGTCGCAACCTGTTCGGCTACAACCCCTACCCCGACTCGGTCATCGAAGGGTTCTGCCGCAACGCGGTGACGTCGGGAATCGACATCATGCGCATTTTCGATGCCCTGAACGACATCGAAAACATGAAATCCTCCATTAAATACGTGAAGGAAGCAGGCGGCATGGCCGACTGCGCGGTCTGCTTCACGGTGGATCCGAAATTTACGCGGGCCGAGCGCTTTTCCTCGTTATTGAAGGGGAAAAGGCTCCCGAAGGACCTGTTCACCGTCAAGTACTATGTCGAAAAGGCCAAGACCCTGGCCAGCCTGGGAGCTGACATCATCTCCATAAAGGACATGGCGGGCCTCGTGGATCCCACCATGGCCGCCACCCTGATCCGGGCGCTGAAGGCCGAGGTGGACGTGCCGATCGACCTGCACACGCACTGTACGCCGGGCTACGGCGTGGCCAGCATACTGGCCGGCCTGGCCAACGGGGTGGACATCGTGGATACGGTGGTCCTGTCCTTCTCGGGCGGGCCCGCCGCGCCGGCGTACGAGATCATCAGGATTTTCGCGGACAAGATGGGGATCGACACCGGAGTGGATGCCGTCGCGGTGGCGGAGATCGACCGCGAACTGCGCACGGTGCGCGCGGAGCTTGCCAAATTCGATCAGTTCAAGCGCCTGCCGCCCACCATGGACCTGACGCGCGACACCATCGACCCGGCGCTCGGACTGCTGTTCGACGATGCCATCGAGGCCACGGTGGCCGGCAAGATGGACCGCTCGCTCGAACTTTGCCGGAAGATCGAAGCGGCCTTCAATTATCCCGAACCCGATCAGGTCGTGCAGCACGCCCAGATTCCCGGCGGCATGTACACCAACATGCTGGCCCAGTTGCAGGAAGCCAAACTGGAGCACCATGTGGATGACGTGCTGCGCATGGTGCCGCGCGTGCGCCTGGATTGCGGCGTACCTCCCCTGGTCACCCCCACGAGCCAGATCGTCGGCGTGCAGGCGGTCAATTGCGTGATCGCCGAGGCGAACGGGCAGGAACGCTACGCGAATATTTCCAAGAACTTTGCCGAACTGGTCAAGGGCTCCTACGGCAGCACGCCCTGGCCGGTGGATCCGGAATTCCGCCAGAAGATCTGCGGTACCCGCGAAGAAGTGCCCTATGACACCTCGACCTACAAGAAGCAGCCGAACCCGCCGGTGGCGGAAGCCGGGGGCGCGCCCCTGGCGTTGTCCGAAAAGGACGAACTGCTGCTTGAACTGTTCCCCTCGGTTGCAACCAAGTTCCTGCGCGGCGTGCGCATCGCCGAGTGGCAGGCCGCCAATCCGCCCGCTCCCCCGCCCCCGCCCGAGCCCGAAGTGCCGGAACGCTGGCCCGAGGAGTTCTGGGCCTTCCTGACGGCGAATATCGAGGCCTGACGGATAGGTAGCGAGGCCTCGGGATTTCGGGTCGAGGCCTCGCGGCGCGGTTGTCCGATTACCCCTTGCGGATCCCGGAAACACGGGCTATAGTGCTTTCCGTATTCTGATATATCAGTACGGGTCCGGGGTAATCAGGCCATGGAAACAGTGCGCCGCAAATACGATTCACTGCGCGGCAGGGTATACGAATTCCTCAGGGAAGAGCTTGCCCGCGGCTCCCTGGTGCCCGGTCAGGGCATAGACCTCGATGCGACATCGCTGCGGCTCGGGGTTTCCCGTACACCGCTCCGCGAAGCCCTGCTCATCCTCGATGCGGAAGGCTTCGTCAAAGTCCTGCCCCGCAGCGGCATCACGATCACTCCCCTCAGCCTGGACGACATCCGGGAACTCTACGGCGTCATCGGCGCCCTGGAGGGTTCGGTCATCGCCCGCGCGGCCGGAAGGCTCGGACCCGACACGCTGGAAAGGATGCACGCGCTGGACGCGCAGATGTCCGATGCGCTGGATGCGGGCGATTCCGATGCGTTCTACGCGCGGAACCTGGCCTTCCACGGCGAATTCCTGGCCTTCGCCGACAACGCGCGCCTCGTGCGCTCCGTGGACCTGGCCAAGCGGCGCCTGTACGACTTCCCGAAACGCACGGGCCTGCTCGCCGAATGGGAGCGCGCCTCGATCGGAGAGCACGAACGCATCGTGGAACTCCTCCGGGAGGGGGATTTCCGCGCCGCCGGCGAATACATGCGCGATGTGCACTGGTCATTCGAGGCGCAGAAGCCGTTCATCCTGCGGTACTACTACGGAGCCGGGGCGACCGCATGAGCGGCGATCCGCTGGTGTTCAACATCGCGAGGTTTTCGCTGGCCGACGGTCCGGGCATCCGGACGGTGGTGTACCTGAAGGGGTGCCCCTTGTCCTGCGCATGGTGCCACAACCCGGAAGGGATCGATGCCGCCGTGGCGGTATATCCGCGGCCCGAACGCTGCGTGGCCTGCGGCGCCTGCGCGCCGGTTTGCCCCCGCATGGCCGGTTCCGCGGCCACCGCGGCGGTCGTCTCGGAGGCCGCCGCGCCCGAGGCTGCCCCGATCGCGCCCGAGCCTTCCGCCGATTGCCCCGCGGGCTGCGACGCCTGCGCGTCGGCCTGCCGCCATGGCGCGCGTGAACGGGTCGGAACCGCGTTCGGGATCGACGCTCTCCTGGCCGAGGTAGAGGCCGACCGCTCCTTCTATCGCGTATCGGGCGGCGGGGTGACCCTGTCCGGAGGCGAGCCGCTCGCGCATCCGGATTTCACGCTGAGGTTCCTGCGCGCCTGCGCGGAACGCGGCATCCACACCGCGGTGGAAACAAGCGGCCAGGCCTCCGAATCCGCGTTCCGCGCCGTCGCCGCGCTGGCCGACCTTATCCTGCTGGACATAAAGCTGATGGATCCCGAAGCGCACCGGCGCTGGACCGGATCGGACAACGCGCGCATCCGGGCCAACGCGCGCATCGCCGCCCGGTCGCGCGCGGACCTGCGCATCCGCAGGCCCTTCATCCCCGGCGTGAACGACAGCCCGGAGGAGA